>JBBDSD010000001.1:0-12122 GCA_040905065.1 Trueperaceae bacterium
GCGCAGGCTCCAGGCGTGCACCACGCCGTCGGGCGCGTCCACGCCGGCGGTCCGCAGGAGCTGGGCGTACGCGTCGTCGTCGTCGGGCGGCAGCTGCACCGTGCCGTCTGCGCGCACGCGGAGCTCCGGGCCGGGGACGAGTTCGGTGCAACGATCGCCGGCGCGTCGCAGGGCTTGGACGACGGGGTCGGTGCTGCCCTCCTCGTCGCGGAACACCCACCAGTGCCGCGCGGCGTCCGTCGCCGTCACGGTCGGGACCGCGACGGGAGCCGGCGCGTGAGCCAGTTGCACGGCGTGCACCCGCCGCTGGTAGGGCGCGGCGCCGTACAGGCTGGTCACGTCGCGGTAGCCGCCCGACCGGAACAGCTGGTTCCAGGTGTTCGCGTCCACCAGGGGACTGCCGCGTTGGCGGTGCTCGTCCTCGTAGCGCCACCAGCCCTCCAGGAGGCCGAACACCAGATTCAGCCAACGAGCGGGTCGCGTCAACTCCATCACGGCCAGCAGGCCGTCTTCGGCCAGCAGGCGCCGGACGTTGCCGAGCGTGGCCGGCAGGTCCCGCGTGACGTGCAGGACGTTCGCCGCGAAGACCAGGTCGTACGCGTGCGGCTCGAACCCTTGCTCGACGGGGTCCACCTCGATGTCCAGCGTGGCGAAGCTCATGTCGGATCGCGCGCCGAAACGGGTCCGCGCCTCGTCCCAGAAGAAGCGCGACACGTCGGTGAAGGTCAGCTCGGCGCCCTCCGGCAGCACCGGCAGGACGGCCTCCGTCGCTGCGCCGGTGCCGGCGCCGAGCTCCAGCACCCGCAGCGGCCGCGCTTCGCCGACCTCCGCCGTGGCGGCGCGGATCGCTTCGGCCAGGCGTCGGTGCGCGGTCCGGCACGGCGGGCTGTCGGTGTAGAAGCGCCGGAGCAGGGTCCGCGCCTCCTCCGTAAGCATCACCTCGCGCGGGTCGAGCTCACCGCGCAGCACGGCGTCCAGCCGTGCGCCCCCGCGGCGCACCAGCTCGATCTCGGCCTCGGGACCCGGATCGTCGTCGATCAGGGCGGCCGCGCGCCCATGGAGCTTGGCGGCGGCGCGGGGCAGGTCCCGGAACGCGTCCGGCTCCAGCCGCGCGAGCGTGCGGGCGCGCGCGGCCAGGGCGCGGAACAGGCGCCGCTGTCCGGAGGCGACGTGGAAGTCGTCGGCGAGGCGTTCGGTCGACGTGGAACGTCCCCGCTCGGGCGACCAGCCGAGGCTCTCGAGCGCCGCCAGCGCGAACCCGTCGGCGAGGCGGTCGAGCTGCGGCTCGACCGCCTCGAGGAAGTGCCGCATGTCGGGCTCCGCCTGCTCGGGGGGACCGAAGCGCTCCGCCACCTCGGCGGCCACCTCGGGCGCCCGCCGCAGGCGGGAGGCGGCCGCGACGCCCGCGGCCGCGGGGGGTGCCGCCTCCTCCCAAGCGAGCTCGTACAGCGCGTCCTGGAGGTCGTCCTGCCGGGCGGGCGCCCGCTCCTCGAGGGCGCGGAGGCGCAGACCCTCCAGCGACAGGACCGGCTCCCCGTCGTCGTCGAACAGCCAAGCATCCGCCTCGAGCTCATCGAGGCCGCCGTCCGATCGCGGCGCGACGCGCACGTACGCCCAACCGCGCCGTCCCGGGTCACGGACGAGGGCGAGACGCCGCACCGCGACCGGGAACGACACGCCGGCGGTCGCGCCCTCCTCCTCGGGGTCGACGGCGGCGACGGCGACCAACTGCAGCACCCCGTCCAGCAGACCGGGATGGACCCGGTGCGGGTCGCGGTCCTCTCCCTCCTCGTCGGGCAGGGCGACGCGCGCCAGGGCGGCGTCGTCGCCCATGCGGATCTCGCGCAACGAGCGGAACGGGCCCCGGTAGCGGTAGCCGAGCCGTTCGAAGGCGGCGTAGAGGTCCTCCACCGAACGGGTGCGGCGGCACCGTTCGCGGGCGTCGGCCAGATCGAGCGGCGGGTCGTGCACCGCGCCGTCCGTCGGCGCCATGCGGGCCGTCGCGTGCAGTGTCCAGTCCGCATCCTGCCGGTCGGGTAGTGCGTGGATCTCGACGCCGCCGTCGCGTTCGGCGTGGTGCAGCTGGACCGTGCCCCGCCGCGGCGAGCCCGGGAACAGCAGCTGGTGGAAGCGCACGTCGTCCAGGCGCAGGGGGCCGGAGCCGTGCAGTTCGCGGGCCGCGGCGAACGCCATCTCCAGGTAGCCGGCGCCCGGGAACACGGTGGCGCCGTCGATGCCGTGCGCGTCGAGGTAGGCGAGGTCGCGGTCGTCCAGCCGCGCCTCCCAGGTCGGGTGCGCGGACGAGAGCCGGCGGCCCAGGAGCGGGTGCCCCGTGGCGACGCCGTGCGCCGGCGGCCGCTGGGGCGCGTCCTCCTCGTCGTCGTCGAACCAGTACCGTTCGCGCTGCCACGGGTAGGTCGGCAGGCGGACGCAGCGGCCGGCCGGCGCGACGGCGGACCAGGCCACCGGCGCGCCCCGGACGTACAGCTCGCCGAGCGTGGCCAGCATCGTCCGCCCCTCGTCCTGGTGGCGGCGCAGACTGGCCAGGACGCGGGCGTCGGCACCGATGTGGGCGATCGTCTCGCCGAGCGGCCCGGCGAGCACGGGGTGCGGGCCGATCTCGACGAAGGTGTCGACCTCGGCGTCCAGCAAGCGGGCCGTGGCGTCGGCGAAGCGGACCGGCTCACGCACGTTGCGCCACCAGTACGCGCCGTCCAGCGCGGTCCCGTCGGTCCAGTCGCCGGTAACCTCGGACACGAGGGGCACGTCGGCGGACCCGGCGCGCAGGTCGCGCACCACCGCCTGGAACTCGTCGCGGATCGCCTCCATCTGCGGCCCGTGGTAGGGCACGTTCACGGCCAGGAAACGGGCGAACCGGCCCCGTTCGGTCAACGTGTCGGCGATGCGCTGCAGGACGTCGGCGCTACCGGACAGGGTGACCGAACCCGGCGCGTTGACGGCCGCCAGCGACGCTTCGTCCTCGTGCCCGGCGAGGAGTTCGGCGGCCTCCTCGTGCGTCGCGGCCGCGGCCAGCATCCGTCCCTGGCCGGTAGTGCGGTGCTGCAGGCGGCCCCGGTGGTAGGCGAGGTGCACGGCGTCGGGTAGGGAGAGGGCGCCGGCCAGGCAGGCGGCGGCCATCTCGCCGGAACTGTGCCCCACCACGGCGTCGGGGGTCACGCCCCATTCCCGGAGGACGGCCGCCACCCCCAACTGGACGGCCAGGTTCGCCACGTGCGCGATGTCGGCGTCGCCCACGCGGGAGTCGACCTCGTCGCGCGCGAGCTCCTCGAGCAGCGACCAGCCGGCTTCGGGCCGGAGGTGGCCGTCCACCCGCTCCAGTGCGTCCCGGAACGCCGGTTCCTGCCGCAGCAGTTGGCGTCCCATCCCCCACCACTGCGGACCCATGCCGGGGAACACGAACGCCACCTTGGGCGGACGCCCCCGCCGAACCCGGCCGCGAGCGACGGTCGCTTCGTCGTCGCCCTGCACGAACGCGTCGAGCTGCGCGCGCGCCTCCTCGCGGGAGGTCGCGACCACGGCGAGCCTCTCGTCGTGGTGGCTGCGCCGGACGGCGGAGGTATGGACGGTGTCGTGCAGCGAAGGGGCGTCTTCGGCGTCCAGCGCGTCGCGGTGACGCCGGGCCAACTCCTGCAACGCCTCTGGACTGCGGGCACTCAGGGGCAGAAGGTAGCCGGCCCGGATGGGCCCCTCGATCTCGCGGTCGCGGTCGAGCCCGCGGGCCTCCTCAAGGATCACGTGCGCGTTGGCGCCCCCGAACCCGAACGAGTTGACGCCGGCCAGGGCGGGACCGTCGCCGGGCCACGGCTGCAGGCGGGTGGCGACGCGAAGCTTCAGATCATCGAACGGAATGGACGGGTTGGGCTCGTCGAAGTGAAGGCTGGGCGGGATCTGGCGGTGGCGCAACGCCAGGACGGTCTTGATCAGTCCGGCGATGCCCGCCGCGGCCTCCAGGTGGCCGATGTTGGTCTTGGCGGAACCGATCAGGCACGGCCGCTCGTCCGGGCGTCCCGTGGACAGCGCGCCGCCGAGCGCTTCCGCCTCGATCGGGTCGCCGACCGGCGTGCCGGTGCCGTGCGCCTCGACGTAATCGACGCGTGCCGGGTCGGTCCCCGCGTCGCGGTGCGCCTGCTCGATCATCGCTCGCTGGGCGGCGGCGCTGGGGACGGTCAGGCCGGTGGTCCGGCCGTCCTGGTTGACGGCGCTCCCGCGCAGCACGGCGAGCACCGGGTCGCCGTCGGCCAACGCGCGGTCGAGCGGCTTGAGGACGACGACCCCGCAGCCCTCGCCGCGGACGAACCCGTCCGCGCCGGCGTCGAAGGCGTGGCAGCGGCCGCGCGGGGAGAGCATCGAGGCCTTGCTGAACGAGACCAGCGCCCCGGGCGCGAGCAGCACGCCCACGCCCGCGGCGAGCGCGAGGTCGCACTCGCCGGTGGCCAGGCTGCGGCGCGCGAGGTGCACCGCCGTGAGCGAGGAGGAGCAGGCGGTGTCGACGGCGAGGCTCGGACCGTGCAGGTCCAGCAGGTAGGAGACGCGGTTGGCGGCGATGCTGGCGGCGGTTCCGGAGTTGAGGTGGGCGTCGGCGCGCTCGTGGTGCGTCCCGACGTCCTGCACGTCGAGGTAGTCGTGCGTGGAGACCCCGACGTAGACGCCCGCCCGGCCACCCGCGAGCCGCTCGAGCGGTTGGCCTCCCGACTCGAGGGCGTCGCAGCACACCTCGAGGAGGAGGCGCTGCTGGGGGTCCATGCGGCGGGCCTCGCGCGGCGAGATCCCGAAGAACGCGGCGTCGAAGCCGTCGACCCGGTCCAGGAAGCCGCCCCAGCGGCTGTACGACTTGCCGGGAACGGCCGGATCCGGATCGAACACCTCGTCGACGTCGAAGCGGTCCGTAGGGATCTCGTCGACCGCGTCGACGCCGTCCCGGAGCAGGCGCCAGTACGCTTCGGGAGAGTCGGCGCCGCCCGGGAAGCGGCAGCCCATGCCCACGATCGCGACGGGAGCGTCGCTGCTATCGGGTCCCCTCATGCTTGGCCTCCACCGGGCGCGTCCTCCCTCCGGCGCCGTACGCCGGCGCGGGAGGGAACGCTACTCGTCGCGAATCGATGGTGTTGGGTCGGTCAGTAGCGGATCGTGCCTCCCGACATCACCTCGACCTGGTCGATCACGAAGGCGCCAGTCGCGCCGTCGAAGTGGGTGATCAGGTGCAGCAGGGCGCTTCCGGTGGCGTCCGCGTAGGGGCCGTCGCCGCCGGTGAAATCGATCTCGATGAACGTTTCGATGCCGTCGCCCTGAACCGCGACGTCCAGCCGGTGCGTCTCGCCGCCGGTCACGTCGGCGCGGATGCGGTCGCCGTCGGCGTCGGTCAGCACGAGCTTGCCCGTAGCGGTCACGACGGCGCCGCACCCGCCGGTCGGATCGGTCTGGAAGTCGTGCGGGTACCCGTCCTGACCGAGCACGAGCGTGAACGGGCCGCCGGCGTCGGGGGACTCGGGCTCGTACTCGGCGTCGCTCGGATCGGGATTGGCTTCCGCGATGTCCCAGGCGGCGGACATCGACACCTCGAGCACGCCGATATCGGCGAACGTGCCCTGTCCCGACAACTCGCCTCCCGCCATCTCCGACGCGCCGCCGGTGCAGGCGGCCTCGTGTGGCCCGGTGACGACCCACTCCATGGCGAACTCCGGGTCGCTCATCGTGAACGCGCGAGTGACGGGCTCGTCGACCGACGTGTCGCAGGCGGCGACGAGTAGGACGAGAAGGCCGAGCATGCCGAAGGCGAGCCCCGAGCGGACGGTTCGGCGAGCGGTCGGACGGACGGTGGGACGAACGGTCGGAATGCGCATGGTGGATCCTCCCTGCACGAGACGTAGGACCGAGCCGGACATCGACTCCCCACCGACGTCCGGCTCGTCGAACTCGTGGCCACGCCACGTCGTGCGGACGTGACGTACAGCCTCGCGGGCGCCGCTCGAGCCCCGGTCGGCGCGAAAGGAGATTCCTCATCATGCATGAACCTGACAGGCCAGGTCAATACGGATCGCTAGACGTGCGTGAAGAACGCGGCGAGCGCGTCGGCGAGAGCCTCGGGATGGGTCAGCGGCGCCGCGTGCCCGGCACCGGCGATCTCCTGCACCCGAGCGTTCGGGACGTGCTCGGCCACGTGCCGCACACCGAGCCCGTGCTCGACGAGGTCCGAGGCATGACCGATGCTCGCTGGATCGTGATCAGCCGCGGCAGCGAAGGCGTCATCGCCTGGTGCGAGTGGGTCACCGAGAGGCGCTCCGCCACGACCATCGCGACGGTCCTCGACCGGATCGGCGCCGGCGACGCGATGGCTGCCGGTTTCCTCGACGGCATCCTGGACGGGGACGCGCGCCTCCCACGATCGACCACGCCGCGGGACCACGGCGACGTGCTACGATATGGTCAGTTACATGGTCATGAAGGGATCCAGAATGGACCGTCGCACGATCAACTTGGCCGAAGCCAAAGCGCGATTGAGCGAACTCGCGGATGATGCCGAACTCGGCGACGAGATCGTGATCACGAAACGGGGTCGCCCCGTCGCGATCCTTTCCGGGTGGAAGCCACCACGTCGTCCGCTCGACGTGGATGCGGCCCGAGAACTGGTGCGTCGACTCCCCCGGCAACCGGATTCGGCAGCTGCCTTCGTCCGCCGAATGCGTGACGAGGACCGCTATTGAAGCGCTATCTGGACACGAGTCTCGTCATTGCGGCCCTTACCTCGGAGGAGCGCACGGTCGCGGTACATGACTGGCTGGACGAGAAGGTGCGCGCACGTTCCGGAGCAACGGGGCTCGTCGTAAGCGATTGGACCGTTACCGAGATCGCATCCGCGCTGTCGTTGAAGATCCGGACGGGACAGATCGGCCCCAACGATCGTCACGATATCGATGACGTGCTGAGCGCATGGCTCGAAGCGAGCCTAGACCGGGTACCCGTCCCACGAACGGCGTTCCTGGATGCAGCCCGGCTCCTACGGCATCACGACACGGGGCTTCGAGCAGGCGACGCGCTTCATCTCGCCACCGCGGATCATCACGGGATTCCGCTCGTGACGCTCGACCGCACCATGGCGCACGCCGGATCGGCACTCGGCGTTCGCACGGAACTCGTGTAGCGCATGGGGGCAGGTACGACCGGTCTACGTCCGTGCCAGGAGGCCGGAACCGCCTAACGGTCCTCGAACCCGAGCCCGCGACTTCTCAGCTCCTCCTCCAAGATCCACTCCGCCTTCAGACCGATCCCTCACCATCATCGCCACCGTGTTCATCCCGCTGACCTTCGTCGCCGGCGTGTACGGCATGAACTTCGAGCGCATGCCGGAACTCGGGTGGCGCTGGGGCTACCCGGCGGTGCTGGGCGTCATGCTGGCCGTCGCGGGCGGGCTGACCTTGTGGTTCAAGCGGCGCGGCTGGTTCTGAGCGGCCGTCCACCTCCCCCGGTCGGTGCGAAGCCCGGGCCAGCCTGACACGCGGTCCCGCCGCGCACCGCTACGGACCGCTCCCCTCGTCCCCCGCCATCACCACGATGCGTGGCCGCAGCCGGTGAAGAACGCCAACGCTGTCTCCCTGCGCGGCCAGCACCTCGTCCAGGCGCCGGTACGCCTGCGGTGCCTCGTCCAACCCGCCGCCGCGCAACACCACACCCCGCTCCTTCACCCACGACCGCATCGCCTCGGGATCGATCTTGCCCCGGGTGCGGCGGCGGCCCTTGCGGCGCCCGGCGGCCTCGGTCCGGCTCATCACGCGCCCGGCGCCGTGCACGGTCGAGAACAGCGCCGCCCGCTGAGCATCCGAGCGTTCCTGCGAGCCCTCCAGGATCACGGCGTCGTCGCCCATGCTGCCGCCCACGAAGCTCCGTTGCCCCGGGAAGGCGGGCGTGGCACCCTTGCGGACCACGATCAGGTCACGCTCATCGTGCCGTTCCCGCCACGCGAAGTTGTGGTGATTGTGCACCAGCTCCAGCTCCCGGCCGCCCAGGATCTCGACCACCTTGCGCGCCACCCACTCCCGCCCCGCGTAGGCGTAGCGGCCGGCCAGGTGCATCAGGCTCCAGTACCCCCGTCCCAGCTCGGAGTCCAACTCCAGCAGCGTCTCCGACGGGCGGACGCGCTGGCCCCACGCCGCGCCCTGCGCCAGAGCCATCGTGCCGCTCGCGACCGCGTGCCCCAGCCCGCGGCTCCCGAAGTGCACGCCCACCCAGACGTCGCCCTGCTCGTCGGTGCACACGTCGACGTAGTGATTGCCGCCGCCTACCGTGCCCAACTGCTCGCGAGCCTTCTCGCGCAACCGCTCGCGGTGCTGCGTCGGTACGGCGTTCCAGGCGTCGTCGCGGAACAGCGGGTGGTCGGTCGGCGCATCGTGGGCCGGGTTGGTGCCGCCCATACCGAACGAGATCGCGACAGCGACCCGGTCGGCCGCCTCCTCCGCCACCGCGGCCTGCGCCAGGTCGTCGGCGTGCAGGTCGGTACGGATGGCGGCGTTGCCGCAAGCGATGTCGAACCCGACGCCCGCGACGCTCACGCGCCCGTCGTACGCGGCCACGCCACCGATCGGCATGACGTAGCCCAGGTGCCCGTCCGCCATCAGGGCCGCCCGCTCCGCACGGGACGCGACGTCGTGCAGTTGCTCGAGCGTGCGGTCGTCGTGCGTGCCGAACACGGCCGGTTCCATGCGGTGCCTCCCGTCCCGTCCAGCGTAGCGAGCGACGGCTCTGGTTGCGACCTGCCGGACCCAGAGCGGTGGATGTGCGCCCAGTCCTGGGCGCGCTAGCCTGAGCCATGACCCCACCGCGCCCTCTCCCCTACGGAACCTGGCCGTCCCCCATCGACGCCGCGACCGTCGCCCAGGCCAGTCCGTCGCTGATCGGCGCACGGTTCCTCGGCCCGGCCGACGCCCCGAGGATCGTCTACGCCTACGACCGGCCCGAGCAGGGACGCACCGTCCTGGCCGTGCGCGAACCGGACGGAAGCGCCCGCGACATCGTGCCCGAACCGTACGACGTCCGCAGCAGGGTGTACGAGTACGGCGGTGGGGCCTGGGCGGTCGTGGGCGACGCGGTCGTAGGCAACGCGAGCGTGGGCGACGCACTCGCCTTCGTGCACTTCGCCGACCAGCGCGTCTGCCTGATGCGTCCGGGCGAGGACCCGGTCCAGATCACGCCCGCTAGCGACGGGAGCCTGCGCTACGGCGACCTGACCTGGGACCCGGCCCACCGCCGCCTGCTGGCGGTGCGCGAGGATCACCGTGACGCGGGACGCGAGCCGGTCCACACGCTGGTCGCGATCCCGCTGCCGGACGATCTACAGGCGACCGATCCGCAGGCGAGCGAAGCCCACGAAGGCACGATTCTCGTCTCCGGACCGGACTTCGTGGCCGCGCCCACCCCGTCGCCCGACGGCCGCCGGTTCGCGTGGATCGAGTGGGAGCACCCGGCGATGCCGTGGGACGCCGCGCGGCTCCGCGTGGCCAAGGTAGAAGCGGACGGAGCGCTCGGTCCCGCCCGCACGCTGGCCGGTGGGCCGAACGAAGCACCGCAGCAGCCCCGCTTCCTGCCGGACGGGTCGCTCGCGTTCGTCACCGACCGGAGCGGCTGGTGGACGCCGCACCTCGCGCCGCCCGGAGCGACCGATCCGGACCAGGCCCGCGCCCTCACGGAGCTTCCGCAGGAGTTCGGCGTGCCCGCGTTCGGGCTGGGCGCCTCGACCGTGGTCCCGGTGCACGATCCGGCGACCGACCGTCCCGCGCTCGCGGCCCTGTTCGGACGCGGCAGGCCGTCGCGCCTCGCGGTCCTCGCTCTGGACGGAGCGGGCCTCCGCGAGATCCCGCTGCCGTTCCGATCGGCAACGGACCTGCGCGCCGCGCCGGACGGTCGCTCGGTGCTGCTGATCGGCGGCGGACCGAAAACCCCGGACGCGGTGGTGCAGGTGGACCTCGCCAGCGGCGAAACCACGACGATCACCAGCGCAGGTGCGCCGCCGGTCGATCCATCCTGGCTTCCCGAGCCCGAAACGATCGCCTTTCCCGCCACCGAGGGCCGCACGGCGCATGCGCTCCTCTACCCGCCCACCCATCCGGAGGTCGCAGCGCCCGACGGCGAGCGACCACCGTTGATCGTTGCCTGCCACGGCGGGCCGACCAGCGCCGCCAAGCGGACCCTGAACCTCGAGGTCGCCTTCTGGACCAGCCGCGGCTTCGCCTACGCGGACGTCGATTACGGTGGCAGTTCCGGCTACGGCCGTGCCTACCGCGAGCTGCTGGAGGGCCGCTGGGGCGAGGTGGACGTGGACGACGCCTGCGCCGCCGCGACGCACCTGGCGCGCGAGGGGCACGTCGATCCGGAGCGGCTCGCGATCCGTGGCGGCAGCGCGGGCGGCTTCACGGCGTTGGCAGCGCTCGCCTTCCGAGACACGTTCCACGCCGGGGTCAGCCTCTACGGCGTGACCGACCTCGAGGGCCTGGCCCGCGAGACCCACAAGTTCGAGAGCCGCTACCTGGACCGGCTGGTCGGACCGCTTCCCGCGACGCGCGACCGCTACCGGGCCCGCTCGCCGCTCCATAACGTCGACCGGATCGACGCGCCGACGTTGTTCCTGCAGGGAGACCAGGACGCCGTGGTGCTACCGAGCCAGTCGGAACGGATGGTCGAGGCGCTCCGAGCACGCGGCGTACCGACCGAGTACGTGCTGTTCGAAGGGGAGGGACACGGCTTCCGCAGGGCGGACACGATCCGGCGGGCGCTCCTGGCAGAGGAGGCATTCTACCGGAGGGCGTTCGGGATCGATCCCGCCTGATGGCAGCGCCGCCACCGAGCCTTCCGCCGCTCGCGCAGCACGCTCCGCCGTCCGGCACGCCTTGCCGCACGCCTTTCGCTGCGCCTACCGGGTACCGTTGGCCGTGCCCTCCGCCCGCGCCACCCTCTGGACCCTCAGCTTCGCCATGGGCCTGTCGTCGGTGGCGCAATCGATGCTGGCCACCGCCGTACCGCTGCTGGCGGTCGCGCTGGGCATGGCGCCAGCCTGGGTCGGCGTCCTGGTGGCGCTGCCGAACGTGATTCCGGTCGCGCTGGGCATGGCCACCGGTCGCTGGGTCGATCGGGGCGGCGCCGGACGGTGGCTGGTAGGCGGCGTCGCCGGCATGGCCACGGCGCCGCTGCTGCTGGCACTGGCGCCCCAGGCGGCCGGACTGGCGCTGGCGCAACTGCTGCTGGGAGCGTTCCAGATGGTCACGGCGTTAGCGTCGCAATCGTACGTGGCGGACGCCACGCCGCGCGGCTCGATGGAGCGCGCTTACGCCACCTACGCCACCTTCCTCTCCGCCGGCCGTCTGGTGGGCCCGGTGCTGGTGGGCGTCCTGATCGACGCGGCCGGATTCCGTCCCTCGTTCGCCGTGGCCGCCGCGATCGAGGCGGCGGCGCTCGCGGTCGTGTGGAGCACGCGGCGGGCGGTGTCGGCGGGAACGTCGGACCGAAACGGGTCGGGCGGCGCCGAGGAGGACGCGGGCAGCCATGGCGAAGGCGTCGCGAGCGAAGCCGCGCGGAACGGCTCGATGACGACCGACCCGCCCGCAACCGACCCGCCCGCCCCGTTCGGCGTGCGCGAGGCGTGGCAGAACGTGGGCGTGCAACTGGCGGTGCTGGCCAGTTCGGCGGTGTTCGTCGCGATCAGCGTGCGGCAGGCGTTCCTTCCGGTCGTCCTGGACGACGTCGGCTTCTCCGCGACGGAGATCGGCACGTTGATCAGCCTGGGCGGGGTGGCGTCGGTGACGATGCGGCCGCTGATGCCGGTCGTGTCCCGGTTGCTGGGGGGCCCGGCGCGCACCCTGGTGGTGGCGCTCGCCATGCTGGCGCTCGCCGTAGGTCTGCTGGGCGTGGTGTCGTCGTTCGCGGCGTTCGCGCTGCTCAGCCTCACCGCCGGCGCGGCCACCGGCTTCGGCAACCCGCTCAGCATCGTGACGGTCGCGCAGCACGTGGGGTCGGGCGAGCGCGGTACGGCGCTGGGAGTGCGCATGTCCTCCAACCGAGCGGCGCAGCTGGTAGCGCCGGTGCTGGTGGGCGCGCTGATCGGCGTCGCCTGCTTCGCC
>JBBDSD010000001.1:12132-14034 GCA_040905065.1 Trueperaceae bacterium
GGGTTCGGCGCCGTGGGCGCCGTCATGGTGGTGGCGGCGGTCCTGGTCGTGCTGCGCGTACCGGCGTTCGACGCCATCGGGCGGCGCGCATGACGCGCGACCTGGACCTGGTCGTGCACGGCGCCAGCGGTTACGTGGGGCGCCTGGTCGCCCGCGCCGTCGCCGAACGCGCGCCACGCGACCTTCGCTGGGCGCTGTCCGGACGCGACGCGGGACGGTTGCACGCCGTGCACCGCGAGCTGGGCTTGGACGCGCGTCGCGTCGACGTCCTGGTCGCCGACGCGCACGATCACACGGCGTTAGCGACCCTGGCCGGTCGCACGCGCACCGTGCTCACCACCGTCGGCCCCTACGCGCGCCACGGCGGGCCTCTGGTCGCCGCCTGCGCCCTGGCCGGCACCGATCTGGCCGACCTGACCGGCGAAGCGCTCTGGATGCGCGACACCATCGACGCGCACCACGTTACGGCGCGGCGCAGCGGCGCGCGGATCGTGCACGCCTGCGGCTTCGACAGCGTGCCGTCGGATCTGGGCGTGCTGGCGCTGCAGCGCGCTGCTCTGGAGCGGCACGGTCGGCCCTGCTCGGAGATCGTGCACCTGTTCGGTCCGCTGGCGGGGGGCGTGAGCGGCGGCACCGTCGCCTCGCTGTTCGACCTGGTCGACGCCGGAGTCCGCGACCCAGCGACCCGCCGGAAGCTGGCCGATCCCGACCTTCTGGCGCCCGAAGGATCCCGTTCCGCACCGTCGCGCGTGGGCGTCCGTCCGCGACGCCACGATCCACCCGGCGTCTGGTCCGCCCCGTTCCTGATGGCGGCCATGAACGAGAAGGTGGTGCGTCGCACCCGAGCGCTGCTGGGCGAACCGTGGGGCGAAGCCCCGCGCTACCTCGAGCGCTTGGCCGCCCCGACCTGGGCGCGCGCCGCCGCGCTGGGGCGCGGCACCGCCCTGCTGCCGCTGGCGCTCTCCGCGAAGCCCGTCCGCCGCCTCGCCGCGCGGTTCCTACCGCGACCGGGCGAGGGGCCCAGCGAACAGGCCCGCGAGCGCGGCTTCTTCCGCACCACCCTGATCGGCCGCGTGCCCGGCGTCGCCGAACCGATCGTGGGAGGCACCCAGGCCGACCGCGATCCCGGCTACGGTGCCACCGCGCCGATGCTGGCGGAGATGGGCCTGCTGCTGGCCGCCGGCGAGTCCGACGCGCCCGGCGGCGTGCTGACGCCCGCCGTGGCCGGAGGCGAGCGGCTGATCCAGCGCCTGGCGCAGGTCGGCATCCGCATCGAGGCGACGGATCCTGCGACCGCTCCCGCCGGACGGTAGGCTGGGCGCGGAGGTCCTCATGCGCATCCTCGTCCTCGGCGGCACCCGGTTCGTAGGACTGCACGTGGTGCGGGCGGCCCTGGAGGCCGGCCACACCGTCGACGTCTTCTCGCGCGGGCGTACGCCCGCCCCGCCCGGCACGCACCGCCTGATCGGTGACCGGGACGGCGACCTCTCGGCGCTGGACGGCCGCTGGGACGCCGTGGTCGACGTCAGCGCCTACGTGCCGCGCCAGGTACGCACCGCGGCCGAGCGTCTCTCCGGCCGGGCGGGACGCTACCTGTTCGTGTCGACCGCTGCGGTGTACGACAGCGACGCGATGCCGTGGCCGATCGCCGAGGACGCGCCACTGCGCGAGCTGAGCGATCCCACCACGGAACGGATCACGCCCGAAACGTACGGCGGCCTCAAGGTCGCGTGCGAGCGGCAGGCGGAAGCGTCGTTCGACGGGGCGGTGCTGTCGGTCCGTCCGACCTTCGTGGTCGGTCCGCACGACTACACCGACCGCTTCCCGTACTGGTTGCGTCGCGTGCGGCGGGGCGGCCGGATGGCGGCGCCGATCGCGCCCGACCTGCCGCTGGCGTTCGTG
>JBBDSD010000002.1:0-2283 GCA_040905065.1 Trueperaceae bacterium
GCGACCGCGACATCTGGGGCTTCACCGGCAACGTTCTGCGCGAGTTCCTTTCGGTCGCGTCGCAGGCACGGGGCGGCGGCGTAGGCGGGAGCGGCGCGCCTCGGGGCCGCGCCGCGGCGCCCCCGGTCGCCGCCGAGGGCGATCCCTCCGGGGGCGGCGCGTGAAGCGGCGCGACCTGCGGGTGCTGGTGGGCGAGACGAAGGTGCCGTTTTCGCCCGGGCAGATCGTTGACGGCCTGCAGGCCGCCGGCGTGCTGACCGACGATGCGCTGCGCATCGCGCGCGACGTCGAGCGGCGTCTGCAGGAGGCGGGCCAGCGCAGCGTGCCGTTGGACGCCCTGCACAAGCGGGTCGAGGAACGCGTGCGGGAGGTGGCGGGGCGCGAGGCGGCCGAGCACTGGTCGCGCCAGACGCCGCCGTTCGTGCCGATCGTGCTGGAGCGGCGCACCGGCGCGCCGGTCACCTTCTCGCGCCGTACGCTGACGGGGTCGTTGGAGAAGCTGGGCCTCGGCTTCAAGGAGGCCTGGTCGTTGGCGCAGCAGGTCGAGCAGGGCATCCGCGCCGAAGGGTTGGACCGCATTTCCGAAGGCGAGCTGCCGCAGCGGGTCGCGCTGGCGCTCGAGGCGCGCTACGGCCGCGAGCAGCGCTTGCGCTACGAAGCGACGCTGGGCCGCCCGTCCGACCTGATGGTGGTCGAGGAGGACGGTTCGCGCCTGCCGTACTCGCGCGGACTGCTGGCCCGCTCCCTCACCGCGATCGGCCTGGCGCCCGAACTGTCGTACCAGGTGGCCAAGCGGACCGAGGAGGTCCTCTGGCGCCAGGGCGGCGGCGTGGTCCGGCACGACGAGGTGCGCGTGCGGGTGCGGCGCCTGTTGGTCGAGATGGCGGGCGAGGAGTTCGCCCGGCGCTACGACCTGATGCGCGTGGTGCGCCGGCCGGAGCGGCCGATCGTGGTGATGATCGGCGGCACCGCCGGCGTCGGCAAGTCCGATTTGGCGGCGGAGCTGGGGTACCGCTTGGGTCTGGTGCGGGTGGTGTCCAGCGACTCGGTCCGGCAGGCGCTCCGGTCGTTGATCAGTCCCGATCTGTCGCCGGTGCTGCACGCGTCCAGCTACGAGGCGTGGCAGGCGGACCTGCTGCCTGCCGAGCGCGAACGGACCGAACCGAAGCCGCACCGGGTGGTGCGCGGCTTCCACGCGCAGGTGCTGCAGTTGGGTACCGCGCTGGGCGCCATCGCGGAGCGGAACGTGACGGAGGCGACCTCGATGGTGCTGGAGGGCATTCACGTGGTCCCGGGGCTGAGTCCCGGTTCGGTCGAGGGGGCCACCACCGTCGAGCTGATGCTGCAGGTCGAGGACGAGGAGCTGCACCTCTCCCGCTTCGCGCGCCGGGAAGGGAAGACCGGTCGGAGGCGCCCTCAGGCGCCGTACGTCGAGCACTTCCGCGAGATCCGCATGCTGCAGCATTGGCTGGTAGGCCAGGCGAAGGATCACGGCGTACCGGTCGTCGACGTGTCCGACCTGGACGAGGCGGTCGATCGCTCGGTCGAGCACGTCCTGGACGTGCTGCTGGCGGAGGTGTCCGAGCGGGGCGAGGGGCGCGGGGACGCTCGCGACGCGAGCGCGTACACTGCGCCTGGAGGCACGTCATGAGCCAGTCCGTCGTCCCCGATGCGGCGCCGTCGATCCTCACAGAACGCCTCGGCAAGCGCTACGGACGCCGGCCGATCGTGCGCGACCTCAGCTTCCAGGTGAAGCCGGGCGAGGTGTATGCGCTGGTCGGTCCCAACGGGGCGGGGAAGACCACCGTCATCCGCCTGGTGTCCGGCCTGGCCTTCCCCAGTTCCGGTCGGGTCGAGATGCTGGGCGTCGATCCGCACCAGCGACCCGACGTGCGTCGGCGCCTGGGCGCCGTGGTCGAAGCGCCCGCCGCCTTCTACCCGTACATGACCGGACGCGCCAACCTGCGCCTGCACGCGGGCTTGGCCGGCGGCGTCGATCGGCACCGCATCGACGACCTGCTGGAGCAGATGGAGCTGGGGAGCGCGGCCGACCGCAAGGTGGGGGTGTACAGCCTCGGGATGCGACAGCGGTTGGGCGTGGCCGGCGCCCTGCTCACCCGGCCCGAGGTGCTGATCCTGGACGAGCCGGCCAGCGGGATGGATCCCCTGTCGCTCCACCTGGTGCACCAGGTGCTGCAGCAGGCGGCGGCCGACGGCGCGGCGGTCCTGCTGTCCACCCCCCACCTGGACGCG
Organism: Trueperaceae bacterium; assembly: GCA_040905065.1. Classification (GTDB taxonomy): domain Bacteria; phylum Deinococcota; class Deinococci; order Deinococcales; family Trueperaceae; genus SLSQ01. The sequence continues at coordinate 2,254 of JBBDSD010000002.1, forward strand.
GTGGCCGCCAACGGCCACCGCGTGGGGATC
>JBBDSD010000003.1:0-13980 GCA_040905065.1 Trueperaceae bacterium
GCCTCGGCTCCGACGCGAACCGGATCGGCTACGGCCACGCCGACGCCGCGGCGAACCTGCACGGGGTCGCCGAGCTGCTGGACGTGCTGGCGCAACCGGTCGCGTTCGTGGCCGCCACCGCCGCGCGCGAGGCCGCGCAGTCCGCATCCGACCCGTGGGCGGACGACGTCGGGCGCTTCGAAGAAGACGAGTCGTGGTGGCTGCCCGATCCGGTCGACCTGGCCACCGCCAGCGGCACCCCGGTCGACCTGGCGGATCGCGAGCCGCGCACGCTGGAGGTGCCGGGCGGCGTCTCCGCCGACCTCGATGCCGGCAGCGGCGAGATCGGCGGCAAGATCTCCGATCTGTACCGCCTCCCGGCCGTTCCGGCGGGCACCACCGTGCGCGTCACCATGACCTCCGGGCCGATCGACACCTACCTGCGCCTGGTCGTCCCGGACGCTGGCGGCGTGCTGCAGGACAATGACGATGCGCCCGACACCAGCACCTCGATCCTCCGCTACGTGTCCGACGGCGTGAGCGAACCGTACGTGATCGCCACCTCCTGGAGCGGATCGAACACCGGCCCGTACCAGCTCGAGATCGGGTACGAAGGCGACGAGGAGGCCGAGGACGCGCCGGACGTCGAGGAGCTGGTCGATCCGGACGAGGCGATGGACGATCCGCTGGACGACCTGCCGACCTTCGCGCAGTTCCTCGCCCTGTTCGACCTCGGCCCCGACGCCCTCTCGATCGTGGCCGACCGCTTGGGCGACCAACGGACGGTCACCGTGGTCGACGGCGCCGACGTCCGCAGCGAGCAGACGCTCGAGATCCGCTGGTAAGCGACGCTGGGGCACCCGGCTCCGTTCCGGGCGCCCCAGCGGGCGGCGACGCATCACCGCGCCGCACGAAGAACGGGGCCGGTCCGCACGATGCGGACCAGCCCCGTTCCGTGACGCGGCGGCGCACGGCGCGCCGCCCTCGTCGCGACGCCGCTAGGCGGCCACGTGCTTCTCGACCCGCGCCTGGTACTGGCTCTTCGGCAGGGCGCCGACCATCGTCTCGACCGGTTGGCCGTCCTTGAACAGGATCACGGTGGGGATCGACATGACCCGGAAGGTCATCGCGGTCTTCTGGTGATCGTCGACGTTGAGTTTGCCGACCTTCACTTGGTCCTGGAACTCGCCGGCGAGTTCCTCGATGACGGGGCTCACCATGCGGCACGGTCCGCACCAGGGGGCCCAGAAGTCGACCAGGACCAGGCCGTCCTGGGTCTCGGTCTCGAAGTTGTCGTCACGGAACTCTACGAGCGCATCGTTCATGTCGTCCTCCTCGGGGATTGGGACGTCGTGCGCGGTAGCGCGCGCCGTCCGGTACGCTCCCGAGGATACGGGCGCGCGAGGCACGCATCATGTCGGACGCCCGACTCAGGCGTCGTTCGCGGCGTCGTTCGCGACGCCGTCTTCTCCGCCCTCGCGCCGCAGCGGACCGGGCCAGATCGTCCACGCCGACGCCGACGTTCCCACCTGCAGCCGCGCCGGACGCGCCCCCAGCACCCGGTTCCCCCCGTGCACCGCCGCCCGCAGCAACGCCGTTGGATGCGCCCGCTCGCCGTGCAGCTCGGCGGCCGCGGCGACCTCGTCGCGCACGTCCAGCGACGGCGACGACCCGCGCGAGTCGGTACCGAACGCCACCTCCACGCCGTGCCGCGCGTACGCCTCCCACGGGAACCGCCCGCAACCGAGCGCTCGGTTGGAGCGCGGGCAGTGCACCACCCGGCAACCGTGCCGCGCCAGCGCAGCCAGGTCCGCCTCGTCGACCTCGACGCCGTGCACCAGCGTCGGCCGCGCCTCCAGCACGCCGAGCGCCTCCAAGTACCCTACCGGCGTCCGGCCGGACGGACGCCACGACGCCAACGCCGGACCCAGCAGCTCCCGCAACGGACCGTCGCCGCTTTGGTGCAGTCGCCGCTCGGAGGGCGCCTCGGCCACGTGGATCTGGAGCGGCAGGTCGTTCTCGCGCGCCAACGCGGTCAGCTTCCGCAACAGCGGCTCGCTGACGGTGTGCGGCGCGTGCGGCGACAGGCCCACCCGCACGCCGCCCGGTCGCTGCCACGCCCGGAAGCGCCGCAGCTCCGCCACGCTACGATCGAAGATCGCGTCCGCCTGCGCCGGGTCGGGACCGACCACCTCCCAGTAGGCGACGCCGGTCAGCTCCGGGTCGTCCAGCAGCGTGCGCATCACCTCGCCGTCGGTGACGACGTCGCCGATCGCCCGCACGCCGCTGCCGCGCACTTCGTCCAACCCCGCGCGCGCGGCGGCCAGGTTCCGGCCGCCCTCGCGTTGGTGAGCCAGGACCGCCCGCACGAACGCTTCGTAGCTGCCGTGCTGCAGCGGCATGCGCGACAGGTCCAGGTGCACGTGCGCGTTGGCCGGCCGCGGCGAAGCGGCCCAGCCCGCCCACCGTTCGGGAAGGTCGGGATGGAGGATCTGCGCGTCGCGGCGGCTGCCGACGAACGCCAGGCGCGCCGCGTCGCGTTCGCCCTCCACCACGATCACGCCGTCCCGGATCGGCGTGCCGATCCCGGTCGACAGAACGCCCACTCGCAAGCGCACGTGCGCAGGAGGGGCCAGAGCGGGCACCGGGTCCCTCAGGCGAACGGCGAGACGGCGGCCAGATCGACCTCCGGCTTGGCCGCCAACAACGCCTGCACGTCCGGTTCGGCCACGATGCCGTAGAGGCTGTCGCGCTGCTTCGGCACGAAGCCGGCCTCGTGAATCTGGCGGACGATCTCGCGCTCGGGCGTGGCGTGGTGCTTGGCGCCGGCCTGCGACACCACATTCTCCTCCAGCATGGTGCTACCGAAGTCGTTGCAGCCGAAGAACAGCGCCGACTGCGCGATCTTGTAGCCCATCGTCGGCCACGACGCCTGGTGGTTCACCACGTTGTCCAACAGCAGGCGCGCGGTAGCGACGTTGCGGAGGTAGGCGTGCGCGCCCGCGCCCGGCGCCTTCCCTTCGATGCGGACGCCTTCGGTCTGCAGCGTCCAGCTGATGAACGCCGAGAAGCCGCTGCCGTAGCGGGCCAAGGCGCGGTCCTGCTGGTCGCGGATCCGCATCAGGCTCTGAATCCGTTGCGCGTCGGTCTCGCCGAACCCGATCACCATGGTGGCGGTGGTGTAGAGGCCCAGCGCCTGCGCGTCGTCCATCACGGCGACCCATTCGTCGCTGGAGATGCGGGCCGGCGAGATGTGCGCAGCGTGCCGCACCTCGTCCACCAGCATCTCGCCGCCCCCACCGGGCAGGCCGTGCAGGCCCGCGGTCTGCAGCTCCGCCAGCACCTCGCGCGTGGTCATGCCGGTCATCTTCGCCAGGCCCTTGATCTCCTCGGGGCTGAACGCTTCGATGCGGATGGTGGGGTGGTGCTCGCGGATGTGCCGCAGCAGATCCAGGTACCAGGCGAACGGCAGCGTCGGGTGCACGCCGCCCTGCATCAGCACCCGCGTGCCGCCGACCTGCTCCAGTTCGGTGAGCTTCGCCGAGATCTGCTCGAAGCTGAGCACGTAGGCGTCCGCCTGCCGGCGGGTCCGGTAGAACCCGCAGAACGAGCAGCCGATGGTGCACACGTTCGAGTAGTTCACGTTGCGGTCGATCAGGTAGGTGACCGTCGTCGGATCGGTGCGTTGGCGCCGGACGGCGTCGGCCGCGCCGGCCAGCGCGAACAGCGGTTCGCGCTGCAGCGCGAGCGTCTGATCGGGCGTGAGACGCGCTCCGGATGCGGCGTGAGGGAGGAGCTCCATGCCGCCGAGTCTAGCACCGGGTCCCGACGGCTCCGGTTCGCGTCGCGTCCCCCCTCACGATAGGATGACGCGATGTCCGGCCCTGCGACAGGCGACCCGCACCCCCACGGCGACGCCCCGCGGGCTCGCGCCGCAGCGCCTCGTCCGGTGGCGTGAGCGAGCGCATGCGCGTGCGGCAGCTCCCGCCCGGCGACGCGCCGCCACCCCTGCACCCGGAGCTCGACGTGTTCCGCACACCGGCCCAGCAGGCGGAGGCGCTGGCCGAGATCGCCAGCGATCCGAACGGGCAGGTCTGGATCGCCGAGGAGGGAGGCCTCGTGGTGGCGTACGTCACCTTCCACCCTCCCGGCGACGTCGAGACCTGGGGCGACGACCGCACCGGCGCCCTGATCGAACTGGGCGCGATCGAGGTGGCGCCCTCCCTGCGCGGCGAACGGTTGGCGGAACGCCTGCTGGAGGCCGCGTTCGCGGGCGACGCCTTCAGTGATACCGTCGTGTTCGCGACGATGTACGTCTGGCACTACGACCTGGTCCGCAGCGGCCTGCGTTCGTTCGCGTACAAGCGCCTGCTGGAGCGGCTGTACCGCAAGGCCGGCCTGGTCGCGATGCCGACCAGCGATCCGGAGGTGCGGGCCGACCCGGCCAACGCCCTCATGGTCCGCATCGGCCCGAACGCCGATCCGGCGGTGGTGCGCGAATTCCATCGGCTGCGCACTCGGCCGCCGTCCGCCTTCGGGTAGGCGCGCTTCCGGTGGACGACCTTCCGATGGGCGACCTTCCGGTGGGCGACCGCATCGATCGGCGCGCGGCGGTACCGTGACGTCCGACCGACCGTTCCACGACCTTCCCCTAGGAGGACGATGCTCGTACGCGAGATCATGACCAGACCGGTGGTGGCGATCGACCCGGACATGCCGATCGGCGACGTGATCGCCCTGATGGCGCAACGAAAGCTGCGGCACTTCCCGATCGTGGCCGACGCGCGCGTGACGGGCATCGTGTCCGATCGCGACCTGCGCACCGTCGGCTCGGACCACCCCGCGTCCCGTCCGGGCGTCCGGCCGGACGACCCGGTCCGCGACCTGATGAGCGCTCCGGTGTGGACGGCGCACCCGCTGGATCCGATCGACGAGGTCGCCAGCCTGCTGCGATCGAACGCGATCGGGGCCATGCCGGTGATCGAGGACGAGGAGCTGGTCGGCATCGTCACCTCCAGCGACTGCTTGGACGCCCTGATCGCCATGACCGGCGTGGGGGGTGCAGCGACCCGGCTCGAGGTCGAGCTGCCCAACCGGCCCGGTGCCCTGGCCGGGCTGCTGCGGCACATCGCCGACTACGGCGCGGACGTGGCCAGCGTGCTCACGGCTCGCAGCGAGCTGGACGTGGCGTCGTTCGTGCTGCGCGTCGGCACCATCGACGGCCGGGGCCTGGCGCGCACCCTGCGCGACGCGGGCTACGAGGTCGTCTGGCCGCCCGAACGGACGCGGGAGGAGGCGTGAGCACGGGCGCGACCCCGTCCGATTCCGGACCGGCGCGGTTCGTCCACCATCCGGATCTGACCCACTGGCGCCTCGCCGAAGCGCACCCGTTCCGGCCCGACCGGCTGCAGGCGCTGTACGAGCTGTTGACCGCCTGGGAGCTGCTGGACCCGGCGCAGGTGATCGCTCCCGAGCCGCTGCGCCCCAACGAGCTGGAGCGACTCCACGACCCGGACTACCTGCGCGCGGTCCGGCGCCTGTCGCGGGGCGACGCGGTCGACGATCCGCGCCGCTTCGGGTTGGGCACCGCGGACACCCCGATCTTCCCCGGCATGCACGATGCGATCGAGGCGGTCTGCTCCGCCAGCGTCACCGCCGTGCGCACGATCCTGGACGGCCAGACCCGCCGCGCCGCCTCGTTCGCCGGTGGGCTGCACCACGCCATGCCGGCGCGCGCCTCGGGGTTCTGCATCTACGACGACGCCTCGCTGGCGATCTTGCGCGCCACCGACCGGGACTGGCGCGTGGCGTACCTGGATCTGGACGCGCACCACGGCGACGGCGTGCAGCAGGCGTTCTACGACTCCGATCGGGTGCTGACGATCAGCGTGCACGAATCGGGGCGTTACCTGTTCCCCGGCACCGGACACGGCTACGAGCTGGGCAGCGGGCCGGGGCGCGGTTGGTCGGTGAACCTGCCGCTGGAGCCGTTCACCGAGGACGGCAGCTACCGCGAGACGTTCGAGCGCGTGGTGCCGCGCGCACTGGAGGCCTTCGCTCCCGACCTGATCGTGCTGCAGACCGGTGCCGACGGGCACCGCGACGATCCGCTGGCCGACCTGGCGTTGAGCGTCCGCGGCATGCGGGACCTCTACCGGCGCGTGGTGGAGCTGGCGGAACGGCACGCCGACGGGCGCCTGCTGATGCTGGGCGGGGGCGGCTACGAACCGTACGCCGTGGCGGTGCGGGCGTGGGCGCAGGCGTGGGCCGCCCTGACCGGTCGCGACACACCGGGGCGCCTGCCGGAAGCGTGGCGCAGGCGCTGGAGCGAACGGGCCGGCAAGCCGCTGCCGGAGGGCGCGGTCGACGATCCCGAACGCTGGGCGCCGCAACCGCGTCGCGCCCTGATCCGTGGCCACAACCTGGCGATCGCGCACCGGTCGCTGGCGCAGCTCGAGCCGCTCTGGTCGGAAGCCGCCCCACGTCGCGAAGCGACGGAGGCGACCGAAGCGACGGTACCGACCGACCGAAAGGAGAGGTCCGCATGAAGATCGCGTTCGTGGGTCTGGGCACGATGGGCGCGCCGATGGTGCGGCGCCTGCTGGAGGCGGGACGTGATGTGACCGTCCACAACCGCACGCGCGACAAGGAGATCCCGCTGGCCGAGGCGGGGGCGCACCGGGCCGCATCGCCGCGCGAAGCGGCGACCGGTGCCGAGGTCGCGTTCACCATCGTCAACGATGCGCCCGACGTGCGCGAGGTGGTGCTGGGCGACGACGGCCTGGCGGCGGGCCTCGCGCCGGGCGGCGTGGTGGTGGACATGTCGACGATCGCGCCCAGCGCGGCGCGCGACATCGCCGGCGCGCTGGCCGAGCGCGATCTGTCGCTCATCGACGCGCCCTGTTCCGGCGGCAGCGAGGGAGCGATCCACGGCACGTTGTCGTTCATGGTCGGCGGCGACCCGGAGGTGCTGGCGCGCGTCCGCCCCGCCCTGAAGGCGATGGGCACGAGCGTCACGCGGGTGGGCGACGTCGGGGCGGGCCAGATCTGCAAGGCGGTGAATCAGGTGATCATCGCCGGCACCTACGCCTCGGTCGCCGAGGGCCTGTCGTTGGCGATGGCGTCCGGCATCGACGCCGAGGCGGCGCTGGAGGCGATCTCCGGCGGGGCGGCCGGATCGTGGGGATTGACGCACCGCGGCCCGAACATGCTGGCCGGTCGCTACCCGCTGGGATTCCGCGCACGCCTGCACCGCAAAGATCTGGGCATCGCGCTGGCGACCGGCCGCGAGCTGGGCGTGCCTCTGCCGCTGACGGCGTGGGTCGAGCAGCTCGAGACCGGACTGCTCCGGCGCGGCTTCGGGGACGAGGACGTCAGCACCATCGCGCGCGTGTTCCGCGAGGCGGCGGGCGTGGACGAACCGGACGGGCGGAACGGACCGAACGGACCGAACGGACCGGACGCCTGAGGCGTCCGCGGCTCAGGCGCGCGCGAACGCCCACACGCGCGGGTCGTGGGCCCGCGCCACCTGGCCGTCGGGATGCACGATCACGTCGACCGCGCCGAAGCCGGCCCGGCGCAGGAGGCGGACCAGGTCGTCCGGATCGTACGGTCGTTCGTGGTGCACTTCGGTAAAGGTGCCGGCCGCGTCGCTGCAGGTCGCTTCGACGGTCGCCAGCTCCCGTTCCGGGTCGTAGTGGTGCACCCAGCGGTAGCGGACGGTGTCGTGGTCGCCTTCGGCCGTGCCGTGCTCCCACAGCTCGCGCAGACCCTGCCGGGTGTTGCAGTCGAACGCGAACAGCCCGCCGGGCAGCAGGTGCCGCCGCACGCGGCGGGCGGCCCGCACGAAGTCGTCGTCGGCCAGCAGGTTGTTGAGGGCGTCGAAGATCGCGTACGCCAGGGCGTACCGTCGACCGGTCGCGAAGCGGCGCAGGTCGCCGTGCACGAACCGGACCTCCGGCAACTTGCGGCGGGCGACGGCCAGCATCGCGTCGGACCCGTCGACGCCGTCGACCCCGAAGCCTCGTTGCCGGACCGGGACGGTGGCGTTGCCGGTGCCGCAGGCGACGTCCAGCAACCGCCCGCCGGCGAAGCCGCGTGCGGTCGCTTCGCGCAGCAGGAAGGCGACCCAGTCGTCGTACGGCACGTCCACCATGATGGCGTCGTAGACGTCCGCGAGCCGCGTGAACGGGGCGGCGACCGTGTCGGTCACGGCACCCTCAAGATCACCTTGCCGACGGTGCGGTTGGTGCGCAGGGCCTCGTGCGCCTCCTCGGCGCGGTCCACAATGATCACGCGGTCCACGATCGGTACGATCCGACCGTCGTCCAGGTGCGGTCCGAACCGTTCCCGGAACGCGCGGGTGAGCAGCACCTTCTCCGCCAACGGGCGCGACCGCAAGGTCGACCCCTTCAACGTGAGGCGCTTGCGCATCATGGTCGGCACGTCCACCCGCACCGTCCGCCCGGACAGCGCGGCGATCCACACCAGGCGCCCGTTGGTGGCCAACAGTTCGAAGCCGGCGTCCGCCACCGCGCGACCCACCATGTCCAGGATGACGTCCACGCCGCCCCAGCTGGCCTGCAACCGTTCCGGCCAGGTCCGGTCGGCTCGGTCGAGCGCTGGATCGGCGCCCAGCTCCGCGCAGCGCTCGGTCTTGCGAGCGCTCGAGGTGGTCGCCACGCGCACGCCCGCTTCGCGCAGCTGCTGGATGGCGGCGGTGCCGACGCCGCTGGCGCCACCGTGCACCAGGGCGCGCTCGCCCTCCTGCACCCGCGCCTCTTGGAACAGGTTCAGGTACGACGTGAGGTGCGCTTCGGGGAGGGCGGCCGCCTGCACCGCGTCCATGCCGTTCGGCACCGGCATGAGCAGATCGGCGGGCACCGCAACCCGCTCGGCGTACCCGCCGCCCGACAGCAGGGCGCAGACGGCGTCGCCGGGGCGCCAGCCGCTGGCGGCGGGGGCCTCCAGCACCTCGCCCGCCACCTCCAGACCCAGCACCTGCGATGCGCCTTCGGGGGGCGGGTAGCCGCCGGCGCGTTGCACCAGGTCCGCGCGGTTCACGCCGGCCGCGCGGACGCGGATCAGCGCCTCGCGGTCGCCCGGCTCGGGATCGGGAACCTCGGTCCAGACCAACGTCCCATCATCGTGCGCGATCGCCTTCATGGCCAGGTGGTACCACGCCTGCGCGACCTCGTCGGTCGGGGCGCCGTCACGGTGGCGGTTCTGGTAGCGTGGCGCTCATGATCGGCGTCGACCTGGGCACGACCAACGTTCGGATTCACGTGAAGGGTCGGGGCGTCGTGCTCCGCGAGCCGGCGGTCATCGCCGTGGTCAAAGGCAGCACCGAAGTCAAAGCGGTCGGCAAGGAGGCGTACGCCATGCTGGGCCGCACGCCGGGCAACATCACCGCGGTCCGACCGATGGCGGACGGCGTGATCGCCGACTACACCCTGACGGAGCGGATGCTGAAGGCGTTCATCGGCAAGATCCTGACCGGCCCCAGCCGCTTCCTGCGCCCCACCATCATGGTGTGCATCCCCGCAGGCATCACCGACGTCGAGCGACGCGCGGTGCTACAGGCGGTGCACGAGATCGGGGCCCGCAAGGCGCTGTTGATCGAGGAGCCGGTCGCCGGCGCGATCGGGGCGGGCATCGACATCGCCGAACCGGTCGGCTCGATGGTGATCGACATCGGCGGCGGCACCACCGACCTGGCGGTGATCAGCCTGGGCGGCATCGTGGTGGCCGAGAGCCTGCGGATCGCCGGCAACCACTTCGACCGCGACATCATGCAGTGGGTCAAGCAGCGTCACAATCTGTTGATCGGCGACCGCACCTCCGAGGAGATCAAGCGCCAGGTGGGCGCCGCCATCCTCGAGCCGGGCGAGGAGTCCCTGTCCATCGAGGTACGCGGTCGCGACCTGATCGACGGCATGCCGAAGTCGGTGACCGTCACCACCGCGGACGTGGCCGAGGCGCTGGAACGATCGCTGGAGCGGATCGCGGGCGCGTTGCGCAAGGTGCTGGAGCAGGCCCCACCCGAACTGGTCAGCGACGTGATCGATCGCGGCATCATCATGACCGGCGGCGGGTCGCTCCTGCACAACCTGGACCTGTTCCTGACGAAGGTGACCGGCATTCCCGTGATGGTGGCGGAGAACGCCGAGGACTGCGTCGTGATCGGCACCAGCAAGGCGCTGGACATGGCGGACGTGCTGCAGGACGCCCGCAATCGCGGGGGTGCGTTCCACTAATCCGGGTCGGGCGCCCGCCGGTAGTGGTAGCGGTGGTGCAGCAGGAACCGTTCGCGCTGGTACAGGCGGAGCGCGGCGTGCTGTCGTGGATCGACCTGCAGGTAGGCGCCGGTCGCGCCCGCCTCGCGAGCGTCGGCCAGCGCCGCGCGCAGCAGACCGCGCGCCACGCCGCGGCCGCGCGCCGTCGGAACCGTCGCCATTTGGAACAGTCCGACCAACTGGGCGGCGGGCTCGAGCACCAGCAGGCAGGCAGCGACAGGATCGCCGGCCGCCGTGGCGGCCACCGGTCGAACCGGCCGGCCGGCCTCGCGGAGCGCGTGGATGCGCGCCCGGGCCCAGGCCGCGGTCTCCTCGTCGGTCGTGATGGAGACCGCGTCGAACGCTTCGTCCGCCGGCTCGCCCCGCACGATCGTGACGGCGCGGTCGGCAGCGCCTTTGGGAACGCCTTCGGGTTCCGGGGACTGCGCGTCGCTCAGGTCGCGCCAGAGCACCTGCGCCCCCTCCTCGCGGTTCCAACCGGCCGCGTCCAGGTGGGCGTCCAGGCCGGTGGGTAGCGCGACCGGGGAGATCTGCAGGCGGGGTGCGACCGAGCGTTCGCGGTAGAACGCCTCGACCTGACGCAACTTCTCCTCCACCGGTCTACGCCCGCGACGTTCGGGGAGGACGCTGTGCGTCCGTCGTGCGCGACCGCCGCCGTAGCGCAGGCGCCATCCATCGAGGTTCAGCTCGACGGTGGGCACCAGCGCGTCGGCGGCGGCCGCTTCGATGGCTGCGATCCGGTGGCGCGCGTCGGTGAGGAGGTTCATCGGATCGGCATCGGCATTGGGTGGCAGGCGTCGCGCGTGGCAGGCGTCGCGTGCGGCCAGCGTCGGTGCGGCCCGCGTCGGTGCGAGCTGCGCCGGGGTGGCCTGCGTCAAGCACGCCGCGGCGCGGATCGCAGCGCCGTCAGGCTCCTTCGTCCCCGACCGCGACCAGCTTCAGTTCGAAGTTCAACGGTTGACCGGCCAGCGGGTGGTTGGCGTCGAGGGTGACCTGCTCCTCGTCCAGCTTGGCGACGGTGACGGGCACGGCAGTACCGTCGGGCTGCTGCAGTTGCAGCGGGGTGCCCACGTCGACCTCGAGGTCGTCGGGGAGCTGTTCGCGCGGGACGTCCAGCACCAGGTCGTCGCGACGATCGCCGTACGCCTCGGGGACTTCGAGCCGCGTTTCCTTGGTCTCGCCGACCGTCATCCCTTCGGTGGCCTGTTCGAAGCCGGGAATCACTTCACCGCTGCCGAGCGTGAACGAGAGCGGGTCGCGACCGTCGCTGCTGTCGAAGACGGTGCCGTCGTCGAGCTTGCCGGTGTAGTGGATATGGACGGTGTCGCCCTGCTTGGCGGTGCTCATGGGGTACCTCCTGGGGGACGCCCCCGGGGGACGCCGACGTCGTGTGGGGCGCGCGACGCGAGATCGTCGCGCGGCCTGGGGCGGAGCGGACGTTCCGGTCCACCGCGCAAGGAGGGTGCCACGTGCGCACCCGAAGGCATGTCGCGCAGCCTTCGCGGATGCCGGGCGGCCGGAGCGGCACGCCCAGGCTACGGCGCCCGAAGCGCTCCGGGCGCGCCACCCGCGCCGGTCAGTACCCGACCGCGTGTCCGTCCTTGCGGTGGTCGCTGCCGGCCACGTAGCCGCCGTCCGGGAGGGCCTGAATCAGTTGCGCACCGCCGAAGGCGAAGCTGGTGTCCGGCGTGGTGCGCGTGAGGTGGTGCCCTTTCGCCTCGAGTCCGTCCAGCACCTCCGGAGCGAAGCCCGCTTCGACCGCCACGGTGCGGCCTTCCACCACCCGCCAGCGCGGTGCGTCGCTGGCAGCCTGCGGATTCTGGCCCCAGGTGACGGTGCGCAGCACCATCTGCAGGTGGCCTTGCGGCTGCATCGGTCCGCCCATCACGCCGAAGCTGCTGCGCGGCCGGCCGCCTTCGGTCAGGAAGGCGGGCACGATGGTGTGGAACGGTCGCTTGCCGGGCCCGATCCGGTTCGGGTGTCCCGCCTGCGTCACGAAGCCCGCTCCGCGGTTCTGCATGGAGATGCCGGTGCCCGGCACCACCACGCCCGACCCGAAGCCGGCGTAGTTGGACTGGATGAACGACACCATGCGACCGTCGGCGTCGGCGGTGGTCAGGTACACCGTGCCGCTCCGCTTCGGTACGCCGTGTCCCGGATCGCCGGCCCGGTCCAGATCGATGGCGCACGCCCGCTCGGCGAGGTACCCGTCGTCCAGCAGGTCGGCCGGGGCGACGTCCAGATGGTCGGGGTCGGCCACGTACCGGTACGCGTCGGAGAAGGCGAGCTTCATCGCCTCGATCTGCAGGTGCACCGCGTGGAGGGAGTCCACCTCGGCGTCGGCCACGTCGGTGTGCCGAAGGATGCCCAGCGCGATCAGCGCTGCGAGGCCCTGACCGTTCGGGGGGATCTCGTGCAACTCCGTGCCGGCCCAGGAGGTCGACACGGTCCCGACCCAATCGGCGCGGTGGGCGTCCAGGTCGCCCTCGGCGAGGTCGCCCCCGCCGGCGCGCACGTGGGCTGCGATCTTCTCGGCCAGCGAACCGCGGTAGAACGCCTCGCCGCCGGTCTCGGCGATGATGCGCAGCGTCTCCGCCTGATCGGGAAAGCGCCAGCTCTCACCGGCGCGCGGGGCGCGTCCGCCTGGTAGGAAGGCGTCGGCGAAGTCGGCCCGGTCGCCCAGGACCTGACCGCCCTGCTGCCAGGCGCGTGCGGTGATCGGCGACACGGGGAAGCCGTGGGCGGCGTACGCGATGGCCGGCTCGAGCAGGGCGTCGAACGGCAGCGACCCGAAGCGGCGGTGGGTCTCCACCCAGGCGGATACCGCTCCGGGCGTGGTGATCGACGCCTCGCCGCGTTGCGGCACGGTGTCGTACCGGTTTGGGTCCAGCGTGGCGGCACTGCGACCGGAGGCGTTGAGGCCGTGCAGGCGCTTGCCGTCCCAGAGGATCGCGAACGCGTCGCTGCCGATCCCGTTGCTGGTCGGTTCGACCACCGTCAGGGCGGCGGCGGCGGCGATCGCGGCGTCGACGGCGTTTCCGCCGCGCAGCAGCATGCGCAGGCCAGCGCTGGCGGCCAGCGGTTGGCTGGTCGCGACCACGTTGCGGGCCAGGACCGGCATGCGCTTCGAAGGGTACGGGGTGGCTGGGTCCATCGGTCTCCTCACGGTCCTCGGTCGGGGTCGCCTTCGGTCGTGCTGGACGCGTCGCTGCAGGCCACCGTGGACCGCGGTGGCGTCGCGGCCCGCGCCGTTTGGCCGGTGACGACGACGCCCGCACCGTACCCGACGGCCGCGACTCCGGCCAGGCCCGCCAGCGTGCCGAGCGGCTGGCCGGTCGCCACGGCGAACCCGGCGAACCACGCCGGCGTGGCCAGCAGTACGGCGACCAGCACGGTCTGGGTCAGCGCGCTGGAGCGGAGCGCGCGCAGGCGCTTCGGGTCGTGCTCCTTCAGGCCTTCCGCCGCGCGGCGCGTGGCGCGCACGCCGGCGTGCGCCACGGCGACGCCGATGGCGACCTGGACGGCGGCCACTACGATCAGGACCGCCGCCATCAGGGCGTCGGCCGCGCCGGCCCCGTTCGCACCGGCGCCGGTCAGCATCGCCACCGTCACCCCGATGGCGAGCGCCACGACGACCTGCAGCCCGAACACGGCTAGGTGCACGCCGCGCAGCAGCGGCGCGCACGACCCGGCCGTCAGGGCCGGG
>JBBDSD010000004.1:0-2261 GCA_040905065.1 Trueperaceae bacterium
GTGCACCAGGCCGACACGCCCTCCTGGCTTCGGGACCGCGCCACGCTGTCTGCGGACGGCGTGCAGGAGGTCGCGCGCACCGTCCGTTCGCTCGAGCGCCGCCTCGGACGTCCCGTCGACGTCGAATTCGCCTTCGAGGGCTCGGAACTCCGGCTATTGCAGTGCCGCCCGGTGACAAGCCTGCCCGACGCGCCCCCGGTTCCGACCTGGCGCGAGCCGGAGGATGCCGACCTGCACTGGAAGCGCGAACTGCGACACTTTCCCGAACCCGTCCCGGCGCTGGAGGGCGATCTGATGCGTCGCTTCCTCGAAGCCGGTCACCGCAGCGCGATGCGCTCGCTCGGTGCGCCGCTCGACTGGCGCGTTCGTCGGTTCTGGTCCCGCGTCTACGAGCACGACGGCACCACCGTCCCGCCCGGACCGGACTTTGACGTCGCCATGGCCGCCGCGAAGGCCCGCATCGCCGACGCGATCCCGTCGCTCGATGCCCTCTGGAACGAGACCTGGCTCCCCGAGATCGAGCGCCGGACCGAGGCGCTGCGGCGGATCGCGCCGGGCGACGACGCGTCGGCCGTCCGCGCCCTGCACGAGGTCGAGGAGCACGGGCGGCGCCTGTGGGAGATCCACTTCGACCTGGTCTTCCCCGCCGGTGCGGCCCGTTCGCGCTTCGCCGAAGCGTACGGCGAGCTGTTCCCGGACCACGGACCGCTCGCCCCGTGGGAGCTGACGCGCGGATTCGACGTGCTCACCACCCGCACCAGCCGCGACTTCGACCGCGTCGTGCACGCCGCCCGCTCCGCACCGTCCGTCGCCGGCAGCCTGCGCGAACGACCGATCATCGAGGTGTGGGCCGCCCTCCAGGCCGACCCGGAGGCGAACGCGTTCCGCACCGCGCTGGACGGCTACCTCGAGCTTCACGGCGAACGCGCACCCCGCCTCGGGTTCACCGTCCCCACCTTCCAGGAGGACCCGACCCCGCTCCTCGCCATGATCCGCGCCCGCCTCGCGCAGGGCAGCGACGCGGGCGGGCCGGGCAAGGTCGGTGCGGTGGACGGCGAGAGCGAGCGACGCCGCAGCGAAGCGGAACGCGAGCGTCGCACCGGCGAAGCGCTCCGCTCGCTCCGCAGCTGGCCCCGTGCGGCACGCGACGAGTTCCGAAGCCGCCTCGAGGCGGCCCGGATCGGGACCCGGATCACCGAGGACCACAACTACCTGATCGACTACCGCTCCACCGCCGTCCTCCGGGGCGCCCTGCTGCGGATCGCCGAGCGTGCCGTCGCGGCCGGCCGGCTCGCCCGCGCCAGCAATGTACAGCACCTGACCCTCGACCTCCTGAGGACCTCGTTCGCCGAAGGAACGCCGCTGCACGACGAGGTCGAGCGCGCCCAGGCCGCGTTCCGGGACGACGCGGCGTTCGAACCTCCCGCCGAGTTCAACCCTCCGCCCCGTCCCCCAGCGCGCACCGAAGCGAGCGAGTCCGGCGGGCCGGACGATCCCGACCTGCTGCGCGGCGTGCCGGCGTCGGCGGGACGCGTGCGGGGACCGATCCGGTCGCTGCGCGAGCTGGACGCGCGGAAGCCGATCCAGCCTGGCGAGGTGCTGATCGTGCCGACCGCCGGAGTGGGATGGACCCCCGCCTTCTCCGTGATCGGGGCCCTGGTCACCGAGAGCGGTGGGCCGTTGAGCCACGACGCGGTCGTGGCACGCGAGTACGGGCTGCCAGCGGTCGTCGGCGTCGCCGGCGCCGTCGGCCGCTGGCCGGATGGAACCGTGGTCGAGGTGGACGGCGAAGCCGGCACGGTGCGGCGCGTCGCCGACCCGGATGCCTGAACCCCCCAGCGCGTCGGCCGCACGCGTGGTGACGACGGCGGCGGCCACCAGCGCGCTGGCGCCCCTCGCCTCGACCTTCGTGGTGGTGGCGCTCCCGGAGATGCTCCTGGGTCTGGACGCCTCGCTCGCGTGGGGCGCGTGGGTGGTGA
Source organism: Trueperaceae bacterium (assembly GCA_040905065.1). GTDB lineage: Bacteria > Deinococcota > Deinococci > Deinococcales > Trueperaceae > SLSQ01. The sequence continues at coordinate 1,980 of JBBDSD010000004.1, forward strand.
TCGCCTACCTGGTGGCGATGGCGGCGGTGCAACCGGTGGCGGGGGCGGCCGGCGACCGCTTCGGGCGGGAGCGGGTGCTGGCTGCCGGCCTGGCCGGCTTCGTGGCGGCCAGCCTGGTGGCGGCGGTCGCGCCGAACGTGATCGTGCTGATCCTGGCCCGGGTCGGCCAGGCACTGACGGGGGGCGCCGCCATTCCGAACGGGGTGGCGCTGGTGCGCGCCCGCCTGCCCGCTGCGGCGCAGGGCCGCGCCCTCGGCACGATCGCGATCCTCGTCGGCGTCG
>JBBDSD010000005.1:0-2256 GCA_040905065.1 Trueperaceae bacterium
GTTCGGTTCCGGCCCGCTTCGCTTCGAACTGCGCGCGCCTACGACGGCCGGACGTACCGCCCGCCTTAGCGCGGCTCCCGTCAGTCGGCGGCCTGCGCGCGGACGCGCTTCAGGGCCTCCTCGACCCGGCGGGCGTAGTCCTCGTCGGCCTGGCGCAGGTGGCCGATCCAGCGCTCCTGCACCTCCGGCCGCGCCTGCCCGATGCCGCCGGCGGTACGCGCCGCGACCCGGTCGCGGTGCCCCTCGTCGAACATGCGATACAGGTCGCCGGCCTGCGTGTAGTCGTCGTGGTCCGTGTGCGCGTCCCACCGGTCGACGACCGCCTGTCCCAGGTCCCAGGCGGGATCCCGGAACGCCGGATCCTCCTGCGGCGCGCCTTCGACGCTGTTGGGGTGGTAGTTCGGGTGCCCGTGCGGGTTCGGCTGGGCCATCGATCCATCACGGGTGTAGGTCGCCGTCTCGCTCCGCGGCCGGTTCACGTCCAGCTTGTCGTGGTTCACGCCCAGGCGATAGAGCTGCGTGTCGGCGTAGCTCATCAGGCGCGCCTGCAGCATCTTGTCGGGGCTGGGTCCGATGCCGGGCACCAGCGCGCTCGGCTTGAACGCCGCCTGCTCGACCTCGGCGTGGTAGTCGACCGGGTTGCGGTTCAGGGTGAGGCGCCCGACTTCGGTCAACGGAAACTCGCCGTGCGGCCATACCTTGGTCAGATCGAACGGATTCCAACGGAAGGCGTCGGCCTGCTCCTGCGTCATGACCTGGATCTTCAGCGTCCAGGAGGGGAACTCGCCGCGCTCGATCACGTGATACAGGTCCGCCTGGTGCGATTCGCGGTCGACCCCGACCAGCTTCGCGGCCTCGTCGTCCATCAGGTTGCGGACGCCCTGATCGCTCTTCCAGTGGAACTTGACCCACACGCGTTCGCCGTCCGCGTTCACCATCGAGTAGGTATGGCTCCCGAAGCCGTGCTGCTGCCGGTAGCTTGCGGGCAGGCCACGGTCGCTCATCAGGATCGTGACCTGGTGCAGCGACTCGGGCGACATCGACCAGAAATCCCACTGCATGTCCATGTCGCGCAGGTTCGTGCGCGGGTGACGCTTCTGCGAGTGGATGAACGAGGCGAACTTGAGCGGATCGCGCACGAAGAACACCGGCGTGTTGTTGCCCACCAGGTCCCAGTTGCCCTGTTCGGTGTACAGGCGCACGCTGAAGCCGCGCACGTCGCGCTCGGCGTCGGCCGCGCCCCGCTCGCCGGCGACCGTGCTGAACCGCACGAACGCCTCCGTCTTCTTGCCCACCTCGCTCAGGAACGCCGCCTTGGTGTGGTTCGTGACGTCGTTCGTGACCTCGAACGTGCCGTACGCGCCCGATCCCTTGGCGTGCACCACCCGCTCCGGGATGCGCTCCCGGTTGAAGTGCTGCATCTGCTCCAGCAGCTGGACGTCCTGCATCAACAGCGGACCACGCGCGCCGGCGGTCTGGCTGTTCTTCTGATCGTGGATCGGGGAGCCGGTCTTGGTGGTCAGGGTGCGTTTTTTCTTGGTGTCGTCGGGCATGCGGGTTCCTCCTCGGGGGGCGGCACCAGGGCGTCGCATTCGGAGTCGCGCGCCCGTGCGTCGCGTACCCGCTCACGGTACCCGAACGTCCATCCCGCCAGCGCCGCCGACCCGACGAACGTGGATCCGGGCGAACCCGCGCGCGTGCGCCCGTCGTATGATCGCGGCCCGCGCGACGGAGTCCGCTCGTTGGAGGCCCGCATGACCGATCGTTCCGCGTCCGCACCGTTCGTGATCGCCCTCAACGATCCGGCCGCCGCCGATCCGACCCGCGTCGGCCCGAAGGCCTCGGCCCTGGCCCGCCTGGCGCCGCACCATTCGGTCCCGCCCGGATTCTGCGTCACCGCCGACGCCTACCGTCACGCACGCGACGCTGGCGGCCTCGACGAGCGGCTCGCCCAGGAGATCGGCGCCGCCTTCGCCGGCCTTCGGGCCAATGAGGCCGACGCGCCGGTCGCGGTCCGCTCCTCCGCCCTCGACGAGGACGGATTGGACGCCTCGTTCGCCGGCCGGCACGAGACGGTCCTGGGCGTCCGCACCGGCACCGGACTGCTGGACGCGATCGTCCGCTGCTGGGCGTCGCTCGATTCGGACGACGCGCTCGCCTACCGGCGCGAGCGGGGCCTGCCCACCACCGGGCTGGCGCTGCCGGTCCTGGCGCAACGCCTGGTGCCGGCCGACGTGGCCGGCGTCGCGTTCAGCG
>JBBDSD010000006.1:0-2064 GCA_040905065.1 Trueperaceae bacterium
TCCAGGAACCGTGCCTGCAACGCCGGCACCAGGCGCGACCGATGGCGCACGCGCCCTGCGTTGTCGGCGAGCGCCCCGTCGGCCGCCAACCCCGGCAGCTCCAGCACCTCGCACGCCCGGACGAACTGCGCATCGTTACCCACCGCCAGCATCAGCGGATGATCGGCCGTCTCGAACGCCTGGTACGGCACGATGCTGGGGTGCGCGCTGCCCATGCGCTGCGGCGCTTCGCCCGTCAGCAGCGCACCCTGCGCCTGGTTCACCAGGCTGGCCAACGCCGTCTCGAACAGCGAGACCTGCAGGTGCCGCCCGACACCGGTCCGGTCCCGGTCCCGAAGCGCCACCAAGATCCCGACGGCCGCGTGCACGCCGGTCAGCACGTCGATCCAGGCCACCCCCAGCTTCACCGGCCCGCCGCCGCTCTCGCCGGTCATCGCCATCAGCCCGGTGATCGCCTGCAGCGCGGCGTCGTAGCCGGGATCGTGCGCCCGCGGGCCGGTCGCGCCGTAGCCGGTGATCGAGGCGTAAATCAGGCCAGGGTTCGCGCTCGCCACCGAGGCGGGATCAAGTCCGTACCGCTCTAGGTCCCCGACCTTGAAGTTCTCGACCACCACGTCCGCTTTGGTGACCAACGCACGCGCCAGGGCGCGCCCCCGCTCGGTCTTCAGGTCCAACGCCACGCTCTCCTTGCCGCGGTTCACCGACAGGAAGTAGCCGCTCTGATCCACCGCCCACGGCGGACCCCAGGCCCGAGCGTCGTCGCCCCGCGGCGCCTCGATCTTCACCACGCGCGCGCCCAAATCGGCCAAGAGCTGCGTGCAGTACGGACCGGCCAAGATCCTCGACAGGTCGACCACCAGCACGCCATCCAGCATCGCTCCGTTCTACCACCCGCGCGCCGCGACGTCGCGGCCGACGCGCAGGGAACGCCGTTCCCGGACGGTGCGGCGCTCGCAGCGACACGCCCGGCCCTCGCATCGGGTATCGTGATGGGCGAAACCCAACTCGTGGAGGTGAAGCATGCGTATCCGCACATGGATCGCGACCCTGGTCGCATCGACGCTCGTGCTCGGCCTGGCGATGGCGCAGGGCAGCCTGTCGATCGCCACCGGCGGCACCGGCGGGGTGTACTACCCCACCGGCGGCGCCTACGCCGAGATCGTCAATCGCCACATCGACGGCTATACCGCCGCCGCCGAAGTGACCGGCGCCTCGGTCGAAAACGTGGCCCTGATCTCCCGCGGCGACAGCGACATCGCGCTGGCCCTGGCCGACACCGTGTTCCAGGCGTACACCGGCACCGTCAACTTCGGTGGCGACGGGCAGCCCCCGCAACTGCCGAACCTGCGCGCCCTGGGCGTCGCCTACACCAACGCCGTGCAGCTGGTGACGCTGGAAGGCTCCGGGGTCGAGACCATCCACGACCTGGTCGGCCGCCGCGTCTCCGTGGGCGCCCCGGGCAGCGGCACCGAAGTCAGCGCCCAGGCGATCCTGGAAGCGAACGGCATCACCTACGATGATTTCGAGGAGCAGCGGCTGAACTTCAACGAGACCGCCTCCGCGCTGCGCGACGGCGACATCGCCGCCGGCTTCTGGTCGGTCGGTCCGCCCACCAGCTCGATCCTCGACCTGGCCACTACGCGCGACATCCGGATCATCGCCTTCGAAGGCGACGTGCTGGAAGCCGGCCTGGGCGCCAGCGACGTGTTCGCCCCGTACACGCTGCGCGCCGGCACCTACCCCGGCGTCGACGTGGACGTGCAGACGATCGGCACGCCCAACGTGATCACCGTCGCCGCCGAAATGCCCGATCAGCTGGCGTACGACTTCCTGACGGCGCTCTACGACAACATTGACGACGTGGTCGCGGTGCACCCCTCGGCGAACGACACCACGCCCGAGAACTCGCTGGCCGCCGCCCCGATCCCGCTGCATCCGGCCGCCGTGCAGTACTACCAGGACGCCGGCTACGACGTGCCGGAGCACCTGCTTCCGCCACAGTGACCGTCGCGGTCGCGCGTGCTGCGCGTGATCGTTGACGTACCGGACGGGGGGGGGGGGGGG
>JBBDSD010000006.1:2074-13774 GCA_040905065.1 Trueperaceae bacterium
AGTCGGCTCCCCTCCGCCGCGGCCCGCGCCCTGGGCGCGCTTCTCTTGCTCCTGCTCGGTCCGTCCGCCCTCGCGGCGTCGCCCGGACCCGAGCCGTATCTCGTGGTACGCGGACCCGACGGCATCGTCGCGTCGATCCCGCTGGACCAGGACCCGGCCTGGCACCTGGCGTGGCACCACTCCGTCAGCGGCGTCCTCGTCCGCGACTTCTACGCCTATCGAGACGGAACCATGCTTCTGACCCATAGCCACACGCCCGCCTACGACGCCGGACTCGGGCACCTGCCCGGCCGTGGTCGCGCCGAGAGCGACGGCGACGGCGGCTACTGGATCTACGACCTGAACGAACCGGTCCCGGGCGGCGCCTACTGGCTGCGCGTCGGGTCGACCGAGGTGGCCCACACCCTCGTGCACGCCAGCGGCGAGGTGAACCTCTCCGAACGCGCCGCCGGCCAGCGCGTGCGGCTCGAGGTCGAGCTCCGGTGACGCGACCCGACGACGACGCGCCCCAGCCGCGCGACGTCGCCAGCGCCCACGCCGGGGCCGCACCCGGCGCCGGCGGCGGTCGCGGCCGAGGCGCACCCCCCAGCGGCGGCATGCCGGAAGCCGGCAAGCTGGCCGCCTTCGCCGCCGCCCTGGTCGCGATTGTCGGCATCACGCTGTCGCTGTTCCAGCTGTACACCGCCGGCATCCAGACGCTGAACCTCTTCTATCAGCGCGGCACCCACCTGACGCTGATCCTCACCCTGGCGTTCCTGCTCTTCCCGGCCAGCCGGCGCGGTTGGCTGCGTTGGCCGATCGACGCCGTGTTCCTGGCCGCCTCCCTCGCCACCGGCGGCTACCTGGTCCTCAACCTGGACGCCATCATCAACCGGGCCGGGTTCTGGACCCAGACCGACGTGACGATGGGCATCGTGCTGATCGTGACGCTCCTGGAAGCGTCGCGCCGCGTGATCGGACCGACCATCTCGATCATCGGCATCGTGTTCATGGCGTACGCCATGGTCGGACCGCGCGGTGCGCTATCGATGCTGTCCCTGCCCGGCGTGCTGGAGCACCGGGGCTACGACGTCGCCCGCATCGTCTCGCAGCTGTATTTGGGCCAGGAGGGAATCTACGGCCTTCCGTTGGGCGTGGCCGCCACCTTCGTCTACATCTTCGTGCTGTTCGGCGCCTTCCTGGAGGTCACCGGCGCCGGCCAGTTCTTCATCGACCTGGCCTACGCCGCCGCAGGCCGCCAGCGCGGCGGGCCGGCCAAAGCGTCGGTGATCGCGTCGGGCTTCATGGGATCGATCTCCGGCAGCGCCATCGCCAACGTCGTCACGACCGGGTCGTTCACCATTCCGCTGATGAAGCGGCTCGGCTACACGCCCGAAGAGGCCGGCGGGGTCGAGGCGGCCGCCTCGACCGGCGGCCAGATCATGCCGCCCATCATGGGCGCCGGCGCCTTCCTGATCGCCGAGTACACCCGCATCCCCTACGTCGACATCGTCAAGGTCGCCATCCTTCCGGCGATCCTGTACTTCACCACCGTGTACCTGTTCGTCGACATCATCGCCGCCAAGCGCGGCATGCGTGGCATGCGCGAAGACGAACTACCCAAGCTGGGGAAGGTGTTCGCTCGCGGCTGGCACTTCCTGTTGCCCCTCGCGCTGCTGATCTGGTTCCTGCTGCAGAACATTTCGCCCGCCCGGGTCGGCGCCGTCTCGATCGTGGCGATCCTGGCGGTCACGGTGGTGCGCTACGTGATCCGCCGCATCTGGCTGGGCCACGCCCCCACGCCCGACGAGGACAGCGTCGTGGCCGTCGAGTCCGGCGCACCGAAGACCGTCACCGGCGACGCGCTACCGAGCGCGCCCGTGCGCGGCGAGGAGGGCTGGACCCGCGCCGTGCTGCGCGGCGCCATCAAGACGCTGCAAGCGATGGAGATCGGCGCACGCAACGCGCTGCCCGTCTCGGTCGCCTGCGCCGTGGCCGGCATCGTCGTCGGCGTGGTCGGCCTGACCGGCCTGGGCCTCAAGTTCTCGTCGCTGATGCTGTCGTTCTCCGGCGGCAACATCGTGATCGCGCTGATTCTGGTGCTGCTCGCCAGCCTGGTGCTGGGCATGGGCCTGCCCGTCACCGCCAGCTACATCGTGCTGATCGTGCTGACCGGCCCCGCCCTGACGCAGGAGTTCGGCATTCCGCTGCTGATCGCGCACCTGGTGGTGTTCTGGTACTCGCAAGACAGCAACGTCACGCCCCCCGTGGCGCTGGCCGCCTACGCCGCCGCCGGCGTGGCGCGCTCGAACCCGATGCGGACCGGCGTCGAAGCGTGGAAGTTCGCCAAGGGCCTCTACCTGATCCCGATGTTCATGGTGTTCAACCCCGAGATCATCCTGGGCGGCGTCTGGTACCTGGTCGGCTGGAACGTGCTCACCGCCTTCGCGGCGCTGGGTGCCTTCGCCGCAGCGATCGAGGGCTACATGTTCACCTGGATGGTGTGGCCGACCCGCCTTATGGTCGCGGCCGGAATGATCGCCATCTTCTACCCGTCGTTCGCCATCGAACTCGCCGGCTTCGGCGCGATCGTGGCGGTGATGGTGATCAACTCCGTACGGGCACGGAGAGAGCGGGCGGCTGCGGCGTCCGCGTGAAGGACGAGCGCGCCGCGGTGCTTCCGAACCGTCGACCGTAGGTCACGTGCTGACATACGACCGATCGTGGGCCCTGCTACGGTGACGTACGCGCGAGTACACGCATCGCATGCACGACGACATCCGCCTACGCAAGACATCGCGCGTGGAGAGGACGTGGCCATGACTCGGAGATCGATACGCGCCCTACCCATCATCGGACTCGCGGTAGCCCTGACCGTCGCGCTCGCTCAAGTCCCGGACGGCGTGACGGAATACGCCCTGCCTGGAGAGGGCGTATTCCCCGAAGGGATCGCCTATCACGCCGACAGCGACAGCGTGTACGTGACCGGTGCTGCATCCGGAGCCCTCTACCGGATCGATCTCGCGAGCGGTGACGCGGAGGTCGTGCTCGAGGTCGGTACGCGCAGTCCGTTCGGCACGCTCGGGCTCGCGGTCGATGGCAATGATCTATGGATCGCAGGTGGTAACACCGGCGAGATCCTTCGCATGAACATGGAGGCCGCCGAGATCGAGGCGACCTACGCGACGCCGGAGGTAGAAGCCACGCTCATCAACGATCTGATCGTGGCGCCGAACGGCGACGTCTACGTCACGGACTCGTTCCGCCCCACGCTCTTCAAGATCGCCGCCGGATCCGACGAGGTCGAGGCGTGGCGCCACTTCGGGGGTACGGAGATCGAGTACGGCGAGGGCGTGAACCTGAACGGCATCGTGGTCTCCGACGACGGCGCCTACCTGGTGGTCGTCCACATGACCGAAGGGGCCCTGTATCGCATTCACGTCGCGAGCCGCGCCGTGCACCAGATCGACCTCGGTGGCGACACGGTCCCCGGCGGCGACGGCCTCGCCCTCGACGGCACCACGCTGTACGTAGTCCAGAACGGCCCGGACGAGGTCTCGGTCGTCGAGCTCGCCGACGACTTCGCCAGCGGTACCCTCGTCCGCATCCTCGAGGACGACCGGTTGGCCGACGCGGCCACGGGCGCCCTGGCCGGAAGCGACCTGCTGGTGACCAACGCGCAGTTCAGCGCCATGCAGGACGAGCCCACCCTGCCGTTCACCGTGACGGTCGTGCTGACGGAGTAACGGGCAGCGCTGCACGGCTTCACGGTCGCGACGGAACGGCTCGATCAAGGGGAAGGGGGGCGCGCCCTTTCCCCTTGTTCAAGGGGCGATTGCGAATCGTAAGGTCGAGGAGCGACGATGGTGCTCGCCCGCTACGAACGGACGACGGCCCCGTGCGGTAGCCATCGTTGGCGTCCGTCGCCGAACGTTGCTCAACCGTCCGGAAGAGCCGTACGCAACATCCGCAACCACGCACCCCCCAGGAACGACGACCGATGACGGTCCGGAACCGCCTCGCTCAGCCGAACGAAGTCCTTGCCTCGATCGAGTTCTACGGGCGTTTCTTGTCGACCGATTCCACCATCGAAATCGCTTCCGATCCCAACGCGTTCCCAACCGATCCTCGACGCGACGTACGCGGCCTGGCGAACGACGTCCGCGAGGCCGACCGGAGCAGGCGGATCCTGGTTTCCGCTGCGACCGGCCGAGCGAAGGAAGCGATTGGCCAGCACGATGCCGACGACACCGTCGCGCTCCGCAAGCGTGTCCAGCATCGCGTCGCTGAGGTGTCGGTCGGTTCCTACCCGTGCGCGGGCGTTGCTGTGACTCGCGATCACCGGTCCGCGGTGCCGTTCCACCGCCTCCCAGCTGGCTTCCTCCGCCAGGTGGCTCACGTCGAGCACCACGCCGGACTCGCTCATCGCATCGATCAGTTCCCGGCCCTCGAGACTCAACCCGCCTGGCTCGCCGGTTCCGCCCGCGTACCTCGTGCGCTTCCACGCCGGACCGACGATGCGAACGCCACGAGACACCCACCAAGCAAGATCGGCGGGCGTCGCGATCGGATCCGCTCCCTCCATCAGGACGACGATCCCCAGTGGGCGCGTCGTTCGCGACGTCGCGAGCAGCGCCTCCAGGTCGCCCCTCGACCGGAGGATACGGGCGCGTCCCTGCGCCTCCCAGCGTTCGTAGAGCTCCAACTGCTGAAGAGCGAGCGCCCTCGCCTGCGCGGCATCGTCGTACGTGCCCCGACCGGGCTCTTCCGCGTGCGCGCTGGGCAACACGAACAACGTCGCGAAGACCACGTCGACGCCCCCCTCGCCAAGTTCGGGCAACGTGACCATCGCTTCCTTGCTGCGGGCCCGTTCCCGCGCCCGCAGGGCATCCAGCCCGATCGTCAGGTCGCGACCCCGTCGGATCGCGCTCGATGCGAGGTCCAGATGGCCGTCGATCCATACCTCGTCGAGCGACCGCGCCAGCGAGGCGTCCGAATCCGCCTCCGCCGCGTCAGCCACGCGTCGGACCTTCCAAGACGCGGTACTCGGCTTCTCCCTCCGGTGCGTCGCGCGCCTCGGCTCGCGCGATCGCGGCGTCGATTTCCGGACGGTGGGGCGAGTAGATGCAACTCGGATCGGTCGCCTTCGGATCTCCCGCGATCAGCATCGCCTGGCAGCGACAGCCACCGTGGTCCTGGAACCGCATCGGACAACTGCTGCACGGCTCCTGCATCCAGTCGAATCCCCGAAAGGCGTGGAACGCCGGCGATTCGTACCATGCCCAGGACAGGTCGTGCCGACGGACGTTAGGCAGGTCGAGATCCGGAAGAATGCGCGCGGACAGGCACGGCATGATCGTGCCATCGGGCGAAATGCTGAACAGGGAGTCGCCCCAGCCTCCCATGCACGGCGTCGGGAAGTCGTCGAAGTAGTCGGGGACCACCCAGATGATCTCCATGCGGTCGCCGTGCTCGGCGCGCTTGGCAGCGACGACGGCCGACGCTTCCTCCAACTGCGCTCGGGTCGGCAACAGGTGATCGCGATTCAGCAGGGCCCAGCCCGCGTACTGCGTGTTGGCCAGTTCGAGCCGCTCGGCTCCGAGCGATACCGCGAGGTCGATGAGGTCGCCGACCTGATGGAGATTCTGTCGGTGGAGCACGGTATTGATGGAAAGCGAAAGGTCCAGGTCGCGCACCTTGCGACCGATCTCCATCTTCTTCTTCCAGAACGGGCCTCCGGCGACCTGTTCCACCATCGCCTCGTCGCTTCCCTGGAAGCTCAATTGGAACGACCCCAGGTCGAGCTCGACGAGTCGATCCAGCACGGCGTCCGTGAGGCCGATGCCGCTCGTGATCAGGTTCGTGAACAGGTCGCGCTCGTGCGCGCGCTCCAGCAGCGTGAGAAAGTCCCGACGAAGCAGGGGCTCGCCTCCAGAGAAGTGGAACTGCAGCACGCCCATGTCGGCCGCTTGGTCGATCACGCGCAACCAGTCCTCGGTGGACAGTTCGTCTTCGACGCGATCCATCTCCAGCGGATTCGAGCAGTACAGGCAGTGCAGGGGGCAGCGGTGCGTCAGCTCGACCATCAGGCTGAAGGGAGGTGCGACCTCGGGTCTACCGTTCACGTCTTGGGCGGGGGTTCCAGCCATTGTCTCTCCAACGCCTCCTTCAGGAGTTCGTGCACGTCGTCCGCGAGATCGGCATCCGGATAGCGCGTTTGCAGTTCTTGCACCAGGTCCGCTTCGGTGCGCTCGCCGTCGCAGAGTCCGAGCACCTCGGCAGCGCTGTCGCTCAACATGACGACACGCTCGGGTAGCAACAGCACGTGCGTCTCTCGGGCTGCGTCGTAGCGCAGGCGGCCACGGCGCGCGATTCTCGGACGTTCCGGTACGGAACTCACGGCGCCCCGTCGTTCGGGACGTTGTAGGCGATCGCGTCCAACAGCGCCCAGAGCACGTCGCACTTGAAGTGGAGCGCCGCCACCATCCGGTCCTGCAACTCCGGCGTGTCGGCGTGCCGCTTCACGATCGCGAGCGCCTGTTCGGCTTCGCGGGGTGCTTGCGTCTGTCGGTCCCGAAAGTACTGCAGCCCGCTCTCGTCGATCCAATCGTAGTGCTCCAAGAACGCACCCGTCCGGGTCTTCATGATCCGCGGCGCGAACAGTTCGGTGAGGGAGGACGCCACCCCGTCCAGCCACGGTGCATCGCGTACGAACGTGACGTAGGCTTCGACGGAGAACCGCACACCGGGCAGGACCCAGCGATTGTCGATCACCGACGCGCGGTCCAGTCCGGTCGCCTCGGCCAAGCGGAGCCACGTCTCGAGTCCCCCTTCGCTCGCGTCGCGACCGTCGTGGGTATGGATCCGCTGGATCCACTCGCGACGGTATTCGGCCGGAAGCTTCGCGAGCAGCAGCGCATCCTTGACCGGAATGTGCTGCTGGTAGTAGAAGCGGTTCGCGACCCACTGACGCAGCTGCTCACGGCTCAACGTGCCAGCGTGCATCGCCAGATTGAACGGATGCAGGTGGTGATAGCGCCGTTCCAGCACGTCGTGCAGCCGCGACTCCAACGTCGATGCAACGGTCCGCTCCGTGTCCGTCATAAGGTCCACTCCTCTCCGTCTTCCGCCAAGTCCAGTCCCAGTGCACGGATGCGCGTCCTCTGCGGCGAACTCGGATCGAGCAGCGGATTGGTGTTGTTGATGTGAACGTAGCGCTTGACGGTGGCGGGCAACTCCGCCAGGTACGCCGCCGACCCGCTCGGACCGTCGACGGGGACATGCCCCATCGCCCAGGCGTCGCGCTTGCTTCCCGACACGCTCACGAGTTCGTCCCCCGTCCAGAACGTCCCGTCGAACAGCACCGCGTCCGCATCGGCGCAGGCGGCACGGAGTTCGTCCGACAGGATCGCGACGCCCGGCGCGTACACCAACCTGCCGCCCGTGACGGAATCGTCGAGGACCAGCGCGCACCCGCCCCCCGGCAGCTCCGCCTCGGACCCCGTGTGGAGGGGCGGATCGCGATCGGTCTCGAGCCAGCGGACGTGAACCACCCGGTCGCCCTCTTCGAACGAAACGGGAGCGCTCAGCGTCACTTCGTGCACCTCGACGTCGGCGTAGCGCGCCAGCGACGGAAGCACGTCGAATCCGCTTCGCAGGGCGTGCAATGCGCCCTCGCTCGCATGCAACGACCACGATGCGCCTTCGCGTAGGTGCAGAAGTCCGAGGGTGTGGTCCAGTTCGGCGTCCGTAAGAAGGACGCCTCGAAACGGCATGCTCCGAACGCCTTCCTGGGGGTGCAGGGAAGCGGAGCGGAAGAGCTGCGTGGTCACGTCGGGCGTGGCGTTGACGAGATACCAGTCGTTTCCAGCGGGGGAGAACGCCAACGACGCCTGTAGACGGGGCGCGATCAGGCCTCGCCGGGTCGCTTCGCAGTAGCGGCAGCGGCAGTTCCATTGCGGAACGCCTCCACCAGCAGCCGTTCCTAGCACGCGAATTCGAATGCCGACTCTCCTGACTTACGAACCGTGGACGGTTCGGCGCGTTGCACTTCGACGCCTTTGAATCGATTCGGAAGCGCAGCCGGGGCGGCGACGCTTCCGAACTCTGGCGACACACCACTGGGGCCGAACGTCTTCGTCGGCCCCAGTGTCTACTGCATACTTACTTGACGTATGCGTAGGCAGTGATTTCGGCGCAGGTCGACACTTCCTTGAACGTGGGCTTGGTCCACATGATTCACGCACCTCCCCTCTCAGATTGAGACGTAAGTGGATACTAACACGGGACAGGTCGCGTGTAAAGAAACAGATGACATTGGATACGCTTGCGCGTCGCGCACGCCGAAGCGCCGACGTGACCCGGGACGATCAGCGCGCCACGAACCCCGGCAGCAACGCCTCGTCCACCGTCCGCCCGGTCGCGCGCAACGCCCGGTCCGGCCGGTCGGTGATCAGGCCGTGCACTCCCAGGTCCGAAAGGCGGTCCATATCTTCGGTGTCGTTGATCGTCCACGCCTGTACCTGCACGCCCTTGGCGTTCGCAGCGCGGATCAGCGAGGGCGTGATCACCTCGATGCCACCCTGCCGGACCGGTACCTGCAGCACCGCGTACGTCGGCCGGAGCGGGCCGGCCACGCGAGCGCGGGACAGGAGCACGAAGGTGCGTACCTCGTCCGGCGTGGCGCTGGTGGCGACCTCCGGGCAGGCACCTCGAAACGTGCGCATGGTCGACGGGTGGAAGCTGGCCACGACGGCGTGACCGGCTCGGTCTTGGTCGTGCAGCAGATCGCAGAGCACGCCGGCCGCACGTTCGCCGCGTTCGCCGGCATCCTTCAGTTCGACCACCAAGGGCGCGTCCAAATGATCCCGCAGGACCTCGACCAGGCGCGGCACGCCCCCGGTCGAGCCGCGGTAGGGGAACGTCGCGCCGTCGTCGGGCGTCCAGGCGTGGCCGGCGTCGAGCGCGGCCAGGTCTTCCGCGGTCGCCTCCGCCACCGCCCCGGTCGCGTCGGTGGTGCGGTCGACGGTGGCGTCGTGGATCGTGACCAGCTCCTCGTCGCTCGTCAGGTGCACGTCCATCTCGAGCACGTCGGCGCCCAGCTCCGCCGCACCGTCCATCGCGAGCCGCGTGTTGCCCGGCCAGAGGTGATCGCCGCCCTGGTGCGCGATGACGTGCGGCCCGTCCGGCCAGCGCTCCGCGATCGTCGGGTGGACCTCCGACGCGCTGTGGGCGGACCAGGTCGCCGCACCGTAGGCGAGCGCCAGCAGCAAAACTATCGCGACCAGCGAGCGCAGCACGAAGGCCCGCATGCTGCGCACGGGCCCGGCCATGACGACCCGGCGCCCCGTGCCGCTGGTTCCCGGACCGGGACCCGAGCCGCTTCCGGCCGGACCTGAGCCGTAGCCGCTCACCCACTCACTCCAGGAAGTCGCGCAGCTTGCGGGTGCGACTCTCGTGGTACTTGAGCTTGCGCAGCGCCTTATTCTCGATCTGGCGAATCCGCTCCCGCGTCACGCCGAAGAACTGACCGACCTCCTCCAGCGTGTGCTCCCGGCCGTCGACCAGGCCCTTGCGCATCTTGAGGACCTGCGCCTCGCGCTCGTTCAGCTTGCCCAGCGCCTCCTCGAGCTCTTCGCTGAGGATGATCTTGCTGGCCTCGTCGATCGGGCTCTCGATCTGCTCGTCGGGGATGAAGTCGCCGTAAAAGCTGTCCTCCTCGTCCCCGATCGGCGTTTCCAGGCTGAACGGCTCGCGCGTCAGCTTGAACGCCTCTTCGACCTTGTCGGCGTTCCACTCCGGCCCCATGGCGTCGGCGATCTCGAGGTAGGTAGGTTCTCGGGAAAGTTCCTGCTGCAAACGGCGGCTGGCGCGCGTGAGCTTGTTGATCGTCTCGACCATGTGCACCGGAATGCGGATGGTACGCGACTGGTCCGCGATGGCGCGGTTGATCGCCTGCCGGATCCACCAGGTGGCGTAGGTGCTGAACTTGTAGCGGCGGCGGTACTCGAACTTCTCGACCGCCCGGATCAAACCCTGGTTCCCCTCCTGGATCAGGTCCAGGAAGCTCATGCCGCGCCCGTTGTACTTCTTGGCGATGCTGACCACCAGCCGCAGGTTCGCTTCGATCAAGTGCTGCCGCGCCATGTCGCCGTCCTCGACGATGCGCTGCAACCGCCGCGCGTCGCGGGCGCCCCGGTCGCCCGGGTCCTCCTCGAGCTCGGCGCGGGCCCACTCGCCCTCCTCGATCCGGCGGGCGAGACTGATCTCCTCCTCTAGCGACAGCAGCTTGACGCGCCCGATCTCCTGCAGGTACTGCCGCACCGGATCGTTGGTGCGGATGCGGGCGTCCGCCAGCGCTTCGGCGCGCGCTTCGAGGGCGGCGATGCCGCGCCGGTGCGCGCCCTCCTCGTCGTCGCCGACCTCGTCGGCCAGCTCGCTCACCACGTCGTCGCCCAGCACCTCGTCCTCGGCCAGGTCGGCGATCTCGACGCCTTGGCGCTCCAAGTGTTCCATCAGGTCTTCGAACGCGACGTCGGCGCCGTCCAGGTCCACGATCTCGATCGCCTTGACGAAAGCGCCGCTGATCTCCTCGGTATCGAGCGACCCCTCGGCCTTGCCACGGGCGACCAGGGCGCGAATCGGCTCCGTGTCGATCCAGACGGGTTCGTTCACGACCGGCGCCTGCGTCGTCTTGGCGTTCTTCGCCATCCTGCCTCCTCCGCCGGGACCCGACGGTCGCGGCTGCGCGGGACCTTGCCAATTGCTTAGGGGGCAGACGATACCACGCGTACGACGGAGTTCCGCGCTACCCTACCCGCCATCGGTGCACGTCACGGGCCCGGACCGCACGGTCCGGGCCCAAGCAGGCGGTCACGTTGGTGCCTGGATGCTAGTTGGCCGCCCCCGGCCGGTAGGTGGGGTCGTCGGGGATGACCTCTTCGGGGATGACCTCTTCGGGCCGGTCACGTACCTCCGATACGAGATCCGCGCTCACCGGCCCGGCGTCGTTGCCCCACGAGGTGCGGATGTGGCTCACGACCGCGGCGACCTCCTCGTTCGACAGACTGCCGAACGCGGGCATGCCCGCACGCCCGAAGAGCGGCAGGCTCACGACGATGGCCGGGTCGGCGCCCACGAAGCCGCTGCCGGCGAAGGCAGGGAAGGCGCCCGGGATGCCCTGACCGTCGGCTCCGTGGCAGGCAGCGCAGTTCGAGGCGTACACCTCCGCACCGAGCTCCTCGTCCCACGCGATCTGTTCGGCCTCGTCGCCGTCGCCGTCACCGTTGGACGGCTCCTCCGGTCCAGGCGCCACGCCGAGCTCGGCGCGCACCTCGGCGACGAGATCGGCCTCGATCTCCTCCGCGTCGTTGCCCCACGACGTCCGCACGTGATTGACCACGTCCGCGATCTGGTCGTCACTGAGCGTCGAGGCGAAACTCGGCATGGCGCCTCGACCGGCGAGAGGAAGCGTCACGGTCTCGCTCGGATCGCCGGTCACGACGTCGCTTCCGGCCAGCGACGGGAACGGTCCACCACCTTCACCGGACGGACCGTGGCACGACGCGCAGTGCCTCTCGTACAGGTCCGCGCCCTCCCCGAAACCGATCCCGGCCAGGGCGAGCAGGAGGGTGGCAAACACCGCGGCGCGGACCGGCGCCTCCGGGAGAGCGGCGGCCGCGAGGCGCTGACCCATTACACGACCGAGGAAGTCTTCGGGGC
>JBBDSD010000007.1:0-2245 GCA_040905065.1 Trueperaceae bacterium
GGGACGTTCGACGGCGTGCACCGCGGGCATCGCGCGCTGCTCGCGCGGATGCGCGACTGGAGCGCCGAGGAGGGCCGCGACGCCGTCGTGGTCACCTTCTTCCCTCCCGCAAAGGTCGTGTTCCAGGGAGCCAGCTACCTCACCACCCCGGAAGAGAAGATCCATCTCTTGCGCGCGTTCGACCCCGCGGCGATCGCGGTGGTGCCGTTCGGCCGCGACTACGCCAAGACGCCCAAGGAGGCGTTCCTGGCGCAGCTGACCGCCGTACGGCCCCGCGGCATCGTGGTGGGCGAGGACTTCCGGTTCGGGCGGGACCGTGCCGGCGGCCTGGACGACCTGCAGCACGTGCCCGACCGGCTCGAGGTGTTCCGCCTGCGCGAGGAGGGTGGCGCGAAGATCAGCAGCAGCCGCATCCGCGCCCACCTGGCCGGCGGCGAGCAGGAGGAGGCCCGGCACCTGCTGGGAGGGCCCTACCTGACGATCGGTACGGTCCAGGAGGGCGACCGGCGCGGCCGGACCCTCGGCTTCCCCACCGCCAACGTGCAGGTATCGGACGGCAAGGCGTTGCCGCTGGGCGTGCACGCCGTGTCCGTGGTCACGCCGAACGGTCGCTTCGGCGGCATGGCCAACGTCGGCCCGAGACCCAGCTTCCCGGACGGCGCACCCAGCCTGGAGGTGCACCTGTTCGACTATGGCGGCGACCTGTACGGGAGCACGCTCGAGATCCGCTTCCTGGCGTACC
The DNA here is from genome assembly GCA_040905065.1 of Trueperaceae bacterium. Taxonomy (GTDB): domain Bacteria; phylum Deinococcota; class Deinococci; order Deinococcales; family Trueperaceae; genus SLSQ01. Next base: position 743 of record JBBDSD010000007.1, read on the forward strand.
TGCGTGGGCAGCGGCGCTTCAGCGGGGTGGAGGACCTGAGCGCGCAGTTGCGGCGCGACCGCGACGCCGCCCTCGCAGCGCTGGCCGAGCGGGCCGACCCGGCCCGGACGAGCATCCCGGACGCCGACCCGTCCGGGCGGTAGGCTCGCGGCATGTGGATCTACGGACGCAATTCGGTGCTCGAGGCGTTGCGACGCGGTCAGGTCCGCCGCCTCTGGATCGCCGACGGCGTCAAGCCCGCCGCTGTGGCCGATCACGTCCGGACCGCCCGCACGGCGCAGGTGCCCACCGACGTGGTGCCCCGCATCGAGCTGGACCGAACGCTGGGCACCACGCAGCACCAGGGCGTGGCGGCGGAGCTGCCCGAACTGCGCTACGCGCCGTTGGACGACGCCCTGGCGTTGGCCGACAACCGCGACGAGCGGCTGCTCCTGGTGCTGCTCGATCAGGTGCAGGACCCCCGCAACTACGGCGCGATCGTACGCAGCGCGGAGGTGCTGGGCGCGCACGGCGTGGTGACCGAGGCCCGGCGGAGCGCCCCCCTCTCGGCCGTGGTCGCCAAGACCGCGGCCGGGGCCGCCAGCCACCTGCCGCTGATCCAGGTGCCGAACCTGCCCACCCTGATCCGCGACCTCAAGCGGCGCGGCGTCTGGGTGTACGGCGCCGACGGCGACGCCGACGCCACGATCACCCAGGTCGACTGGGACCGGGACGTGGCGCTGGTGATCGGCTCGGAGGGCAGCGGCCTGCGCCGGCTGGTGCGGGACCTGTGCGACGACCTGGTCCGCATCGAGGTGCGGGGCCGTATCGCCTCGCTCAACGCGTCGGTCGCCGCCGGCATCCTCATCCACGCCGTCCAGGTCGCGCGCGACCGCGGCGCCCGCCCCGCGAAAGGATCCGACCGTGCCCCCGAGCCCGAACGATGACCACGTGACCTTGACCTCCACCGCCCTGCTCGAGCTGGCGTTCCTGTCCGATCCGGTCCTGAGCCACGACGGCTCGCGCCTGTTCTGCGTCCGCACGCGGATCGAACCGGCCGAACCCGCCAGCGACACGAGCGACGCGCCCGACGCCGTCCCGCCCCGCTACCGCAGCGAGGTGGTCGAGATCGACCTGGACGACGGCGCACCGACGGCCGCGGAACGGGTCGTGGCCCGAGGTCGCAACGGTTCCGAGCGCAACGGTGTCGAGCGCGACGGTGTCGAGCGCCCCAGACCGTCGCCCGACGGGCGTCGGCTCGCCTTTCTGGCGGACGGACCGACCGCGCGGCACGGTCGGCAGCTGCACCTGCTCGATCTGGATCGTGGCGGCGATGCGCGCTGCGCGACCAACCTGCCCGGCGGCGTGCACGAGTTCGTGTGGCGGCCGGACGGTCGGTCGCTCGCGGCGATCGGCCGCACCGAACGCAGCGAGACGGACGACGCCCGCGTGGTGGCGCGCGAGGCGACCCGCCTACTGAGCAAGCAGGACGGCCTGCCCGCGCCCGGCGTGGGGGCCCCCGGG
>JBBDSD010000008.1:0-2986 GCA_040905065.1 Trueperaceae bacterium
CGGCGCAGGCCCGCGCCCTGGGCGCCGATCCGAGCGTGGCCGGCGTGCGGGCCAGCCGCTCGCTGGCGCAGCCCGCGGTGCAGGCCCGGATCCGCACGCCCCAACCGGCCGACGAGGCGGCCGCGCCGGGCGGCGGGGCCAACGTGCCCGCTGACGACCAGGCCACGCCGGGCGGGGATGCCCCCCGCGCCGGTCAGCCCGGCGACCTGCCCGACGCCGACGCCGACGCGCTGGGCCAAGCCGCGTCGCCCGACGGCGACGAGGAGGGCGGCGGCGCACCGGCTGCCCCACCGCCGTTGCTGACGGAGACGCGTCCGCGACCGCTGGCGGTGGTGGTAGACAACGCGCCGCAGGGGTACGCCCGCCTCACCGGCCTGAGCTCCGCGAGCTGGGTGGCGGAGATGCCGGTCGAGGGCGGCCTGACACGGCTGATGCCGATGTTCGACGTGTCCGATCCGGGGCAGGTCGGTCCGGTCCGGAGCGCCCGCGACTACTTCGTGCACGTGGCCGAACGGTCCGACGCGGTGCTGGTGCACGACGGCGGTTCGCCGGACGCGATGGTGGCGCTGACGAGCTCGCGGTCCCCTTCGCTGAACGCGTTCCGTCGGGGCGACCTGTTCAGTCGCGCCAGCGACGGTGCCGCGCCGTACAACCTGTTCAGCGACGGCAGCGCGTTGCGGCAGGCGATGGCCGGCCTGAACGTGAATCCTAGCCGCTTGCTGGAGGGCTACCGCCCGATGGCGGCGGAGGATCCAATGGAGGAGGCCAGCGAGGTCGAGATCGATTGGGGAGGGGTGTACCAGAGCGGTTTCGCGTACCAGCCGGCGCAGGATCGCTACCGCTGGCTCCGGAACGGCCAGCCGGGCGTGCAAGCGGACGGCCAGGCGATCCTGGTGGACGCGGTGCTGATCGCCCGTATCGACGCGCGACCGAAGCCGGGCGATACCGAGGGGCGCCTGTACATCGCGGTGGACCGGGGAGGTCCGGCCACGCTGCTGTGGCGCGGCACGGTGCAGTCGGGCCGGTGGAGCGTCGAGGGCGGCCTGCGCTTCACGAACGAGGATGGGACCGACGTCTCGCTGGAGGCGATCCGGACCTGGGCGGCGTTCGTGCCGAACAGCCAGTCGGTGGAGTGGCGCTAGGGGAAGCGGCGGTCGCGGCTCAGGTGCGTCCGGTGGCGAGGCGTTCGTCGAACATCAGGCCGCGCAAGCGCACGCGGACGCCGTCGCCCGAGGTGTCCAGGTCGCACCAGACGTACTCGTCAGCGTGGCCGTTAGCGTCCAGCAGCAGAGCGCGGCCTTTCGAGGCGAGGTTCAGGCCGCCCCGCACCGGCGTGTGGCCGTACACGCCCAGCCGGTAGTTCGTGCCGGCCAGGTAGTCGCGATCGTCGTAGATCCAGCGCCGCCGGTTCTCCAAGTAGAACGCGGTGTCGAACACGTTGTGCTCCGGACGGGGACCGACGTGCGCGAAGTGGACGCCGTCCAGCACCACCTCGCGTGGCCAGGTGGCGAGCCAGGTCGCCAAGTCGTCGGGGAGGGGCCGGCCGTGGTCGGGCTTCCACTCCAGGTGCGTGATGTCGTCGCTGCGGAGCGGTCCCTGATCGGGATCGATCGCGTTGTGATCGTGATTGCCCAGCAGGATCGTGACGGCGTCTTCGGGCAGGGGCGCGACGAATGCGTGCACGCGCCGCAGGAACGCCTCCTGGGCGGCCTCGACCCGGCGCAGGTGCTCGGGATCGTACTCGTCGAAGGTGCGCACGTTCGCGAGGTCGGCGTACACGTCGCGTCGCTTGGCGTGCACCAGGTCGCCCAACAGCACCAGCCGGGTCGAGCCGTCGTGCAGGTCGCTCGCGGCGGCGCCGTCCGCGTCGCGCAGTCCGGCTTCGTCCAACATGCGCCACAGCTTCGCCTCTTGCGCGTGCACGTCTCCGACGACGACGATTCGCAACGGCGACCCCGGCGCGACCGTCAACGCCTGCCGGCGTGCGTCTCGAGCAGCGGCAGCGGGTCGATCGGGCTTCCCGCCTCACGGACCTCGAAATGCAGGTGCGGACCGGTCACGCGTCCGGTGGCGCCGACCCGGGCGATCAGGTCGCCGGCCGCGACCTGCTGTCCTTCGCGAACCAGCACTTCCGACGCGTGCGCGTAGTAGAACTCGGTGTCCCCACGTTCGATCACGACCAGTTGGCCGAAGCCGCCCATCCACCCGGCGAAGGTGACGGCGCCGGTGGAGGCGGAGACGATCGGGTCGCCGTGATGGCCGTCGATGTCGAGGCCGTAGTGCATGTTGGTTCCGCCTACGCGGAGGGGCCGCCAGCCGAAGCGGGAGGTGATCGGTCCCTGCAGCGGCCACACCATGGCGTCGCTGGTGATGGGCGTCGGTGCAGGGGCCGCCGGCACGGTGTCCGTCGGATCGTCGGTGGCCGCGGCCGCGGCCGCGTTGCCTTCGGTGGTGCCGCTCGCGCCGACCAGGCGCAGTTCCTGCCCGGCCTGGAGCGAGGCGCCGTCCAGATCGTTGGCGTTGATCAGGTCGGCGACGGTGGTGTCGTAGCGGCGAGCGATGTCCCAGAGCGTGTCACCGGGCGACACGGTGATGACGGGACTGGCGAAGCCACCGATGTTGGGACCGGATCCGTCGTGCGCTACGGCGCCCGGGATGGTCAGTGCGTCTCCAGGCTGCAGCACCGCCGTTTCGGCGATGCCGTTGGCGGCCGCGATCTGGGCCGGCGTGGTGTCGTAGGTGCGGGCGATGCGCCAGAGGCTGTCGCCCGGCTTGACGTCGACCGTGAGCGGCGCGGCGGCCTGGGGCGCCGGCCCCGACGGGGCGCGAGCGACCCCGATCGGCTCCAGGCGGATCCGGTCGCCCGGGTGCAGCACGGTGTCGGCCAGGCCGTTCCAGGATCGGAGTTGATCGACGGTGACGCCGTGCAGCAGGGCCAGCTCGAAGAGCGTGTCGCCCGGTCCCACCAGATGTTCGCGCGGCCCCC
>JBBDSD010000008.1:2996-6966 GCA_040905065.1 Trueperaceae bacterium
GTGACGTGGGACGGATCCGGGCCGAATCAGCACGTCGCCTGGGTGAAGCGACGCGTCGCTCAGGCCGTTCGCGGCCATCAGGTCGTCGACGGTGGTGTCGAGGCGTACGGCGATCGACCAGAGCGAATCGCCGGGTTGCACGGTGACCGAGTCGGTCTGGGCCAGACCGGTCGCGAGGGAAATCGCCACAGCGACGGCGAGGAGTCGAGAGCGCATCGTTCAGGAGTGTATCAGACCCGGGGACGCCGTCGTGTGGGGTTTTTGGGCCGCACGACGGCCCACCTCAGCTTGCGCCACGGTCGTCGGCGGTGCCGGTCGGAACCAGGCGCGTCCCGGTCCGGCCGTCCACCGCCTTCGCCACCGCCCCTTCGGTGCGTCCGTCCAGGATGGTGGCCGACGGTGCACCCCGCGCCAGGGCGTCCAGCGCCGCCTCCACCTTGGGGATCATGCCGCCGGCGATGCGGCCGTCCTGAATGCGCAGGCGGGCTTCGGCCTCGGTCAGCTCGCGCAGCAGACTGCCGGGATCGTCGGCGTCGTCCAGTACGCCCGGTACGTCGGTGAGGAAGGCGACGCGCGCTCTGCAGGCGGCGGCCACCGCCCCCGCGACTTCGTCGGCGTTCACGTTCAGCGGCGCACCGTCGGCGTCGATCGCCAGGCAGGCCAGTACCGGCGTGACGCCGGCGTTCAGCAGGCGCTGCAGCAGGTCGGCGTGCACGCGGGTCACCCGGCCGACGCGGCCCAGCGCAGCATCGGCGACCTCGGCGGTCAGCAGCGCACCGTCGCGACCGGTCACGCCGACCGCGTCGCCGATCTCCTGCGCCAGGCGCTTGCCCAGCATCGTCAGGGCCTGCTCGACCACCGTGATCGCGGCGTCGTCGGTGACGCGGAGTCCACGCACGAAGCGGCTCTCGAGCCCGGCATCGTCCAGACCCGCCGCAATGAACGGACCGCCGCCGTGCACCACGATCAAGCGGACCCCGCTATCGCGCAGAGCGCCCAACGCCGAGGCGGTGGTGCGCCGGAGCGCGCCGTCCGTCATGGCGTTGCCGCCGTACTTGATCACCCAGGGCGGACCGGAAGGCGGTTCTTCGGCCCCGCTCACGGATTCGGGTCGGTCGCGTCGTTCTCGTCCGCGTCCTCGTTCGCCTCGCCGTCCGCGTCCTCGGCGAGTTCCGCTTCGTCGTCGTCCACGTCGTCGTCGTCCACGTCGTCGGCGTCCCCGTCGTTCCCGTGGGCGGCGTCGCCGTTCGCAACCTCGCCGTTCGCGTCGTTCCCGTTCGCGGCGTCGCCTTCGGTCTCGGCAGCGTCGTCCACCGCGTCGTCCGTCGGGGCTTCGTCCATCGGGACATCGTCCATGGGGACATCGTCCATGGGGGCATCGCCCATCGGCGCCTCGTCCATCGGCGCCTCGTCCATCGGCACCGCGTCCATTGGTACCGCGTCGTCCGGTGCGCCGTGGTCGGGCGCAGCCTCCGGATCGGCCTCCGGATCGGTTTCCGGATCGACCTCTGCGTCGTCCTCGGTCACGGCATTCGGATCGGTGGGCGTAGCGACGGCCGGATCGGGTCCGGGCAGGTCCAGCTGCCCCAGCAGGCGGCCGCGTCGATCCTCGAGCTCGTCGACGGAGGCTTGCGCGCGAGCCAGCTGCTCCTCGATGAGCGACAGTTGGTTCTCGAGCTCGGTGTCGCGTCCGGTACGAAGGTCGGTCAGCGCGGTGCGGAGGGTGGCGATCTCGTCGCGGGCCTGCGCCTGCTCCTGTTCGGCGTCCTCGGCGCGGGCGGTGGCGGCGTCCAGGTCGCTCTGCAGATCGGCGACGCGCGCTTCGAGGTTGGCGACGCGTTCGTCCGCCTCCTCGCGGACGGCGTCCAGCTCTGCCTGATGGTCGCTCTGCACGGTGTCGACGCGGGACTCCAGCTCGGCGACCTGCGCCTGCAGATCGTCGCGCTGCGCCTCGAGGGCCGTGACGCGGCCGGGGTCGCCGCAGGCGGTCACGACCAGGACGAGGGCGGCCAACGTAGCGAGGACGAGAGGGGTACGAGTCTTCATGAGCGTGCCTCCGAAAGGAAGGAATAGGTGCCGTGGAACGTCATGCTTCGTCGCGCACGTCGATCGTGCGCCATTCGCGGGGGCTGGCCGAGAGGACGTCGTGCCCGTCGTCGGTGACGATCAGCAGGTCCTCGATCCGAACGCCGGCGTCGCCGGGTCGGTAGGCGCCGGGTTCGATGGTGATCACCATGCCTGGGGCCATCACGTCGTCGCTGGCCGACGAGAGGCGCGGGTCCTCGTGCACGTCCAGGCCGACGCCGTGACCGAGCGAGTGCGCGAAGAGGTCGCCCAGGCCGCGCTCCTTCAGCAGGTCGCGTGCGACGGCGTCGAGCGCCTTGCCGGTGGTACCAGGTCGGACCGCGGCGACGGCCGCCCGCTCCGCCTCGAGCACGGCATCGAACATGGCGCGGTGCGCGTCGGATACGCTCCCCACGCCGACGGTGCGGGTCATGTCGGCGCAGTAGCCGTCCACGCGGGCTCCGAGATCGATCGTGACCAGGTCGCCCGGTTCGATGACCTTGTCGCTGGCCAGTCCGTGCGGCATGGCGCTGCGCACGCCGGAAGCGACGATGACGTCGAACGCCATGCCGTCCCCGCCGTGGGTGCGGACGTACTGCTCGATCGCGAGCGCCACGTCGACCTCGCGCGTGCCAGGCGTCAGGCGTTCCAGGGCGTGCGCGTAGGCTTGGTCGGTGAGGGCGGCGGCGCGACGGATCGCGTCCAGCTCCGTGTCGTCCTTCGTGCGTCGCAACTTGGTCAGCAACGCTTCGGTCCGGACTGGCTCCTGGCCGGCGCGGGAGGCCAGACGAGCGGCGGTGGCGAGGGTCATGTGCTCCGCCTCGACGCCGAGCGGTCCGCTGCGGACGCGGCTCGCGACCTCCGCCATCCAGTCGCGCTCGATGATCGCTTCCAGGTGCGACTCCTCGTTCGCCTGTGCGGTGTAGCGACCGTCGGTGAGCAGCCACGCGTCGTGGCGGGTGAGCAGGACGCGGGCGTCCTCGGGCGACCGAAAGCCGCTGAGCCACCGGACGTTGGCGGGCGTGGTGACCAGCATCGCCGCTAGCGATCGTTCCTCCATCGCTGCGCGCACGCGGTCCAGGCGGCCGCTCACGTCGCGTCCTGCGCGGCGCTGCGCACGATGGCCAGGAGGTCGTCGACCTTCAGGCTGGCGCCCCCGATCAGGCCGCCGTCCACGTCGGGCTGGGCGAGCAGCTCGGCGGCGTTGCCGGGCTTCATGCTGCCGCCGTACACGATCCGAATCCGTTCGGCCAGGTCGGGGCGTTGCTCGCGCAGATCGGTGCGGATGGCGTGCGCCATCGTCTGGGCGTCGTCGGCGGTGGCGGTGCGGCCGGTGCCGATCGCCCACACCGGTTCGTAGGCGACGGCCAGCGGCTCGTCGCCGGTCAGGTCCAGGTCGTGCAGCGCGGCGCGGAGCTGCGTCAGCACCACCGTCTCGGCCCGGCCGGCGTCGCGCTCGGATTCGGTCTCGCCCACGCAGAGGATCGGGATCAGGCCGTGGCGCCGGGCGGCGGCCAGCTTGGCCGCGACCTGGGCGTCGTCCTCGTGGTGGTGCGCGCGGCGTTCGGAGTGCCCCACGACTACCCAGCGCGCGCCGGCGTCGTGCAGCATGGCGCCGCTGATCTCGCCGGTGTGGGCCCCTTCGTCGAAGGCGGAGAGGTCCTGGCCCCCGATGGCGACCGGGCCGCCCTGGGTGCGAGCGGCCATGGCGGCAATGTGCGTGGCGGGAACGTTCAGGACGATGTCGACACCGTCGTGCGGAACGTCCGCCAGGGCCTCGTCGAAGCGGTGCATCCAGGCCAACGCTTCGCTGGGCGTGGTGTGCATCTTCCAGTTCCCTGCGATGAGAGGGGTGCGCATGCGAGGAGGATACCGCACGCGTCCCGGAGGTCCCGTCCCGCTGCTT
>JBBDSD010000008.1:6976-13716 GCA_040905065.1 Trueperaceae bacterium
CGCGTCCGGGACGCGTGCGGAGCGGCGGGCCTTACGCCTGCGCGGCGGGGGCGTCGTCGGCGTTCTTGCCGCCGCGCTGCTTGCCGCTGCCGCGGCGTCCGCCGCCGGAGCGGCGTTCCAGCGCCGCCAGGCCGCCAACCAGCGCCTGGTCCAGCACGTCGTCCAGGGTGCGGGCGGGGTGCAGGCGGATGCCGCGCGTCAGGTGGCTCGCGATGTCCTTCAGGTCGGCTTCGTTCTTCTCGGGGTAGACCACGTGCTGGATGCCGGCCCGCTTGGCGCCCAGGATTTTCTCCTTCAGGCCACCGATCGGCAGCACCCGGCCGCGCAGGGTGATCTCGCCGGTCATGGCGACGTCCTTGCGGACTGGAATCCCGGTGAGGGCGCTGATCAGGCTGACCGCCAGGGCGGTGCCGGCGGAGGGGCCTTCCTTCGGCGTGGAGCCGGCGGGCACGTGGACGTGGATTTCGTTCTCGTCCAGCGGCTTCGGGTCCAGCCCGAACCGCTCGGCGTTGCTCTTCGCGTAGGTCAACGAGGCGCGCGCGGACTCCTTCATCACGTCGCCCAGCTGGCCGGTGAGGACCAGCCCGCCCTTGCCGGAGGTGATGCTGGTCTCGACGAAGAGGATGTCGCCGCCGACGGGCGTGAAGTACATGCCGGTCGCGACGCCGATCAGGTCCTCCTCCGCCTCCGACTCGGGGGTGTAGCGCTCGGCGCCCAGGTAGCCTTCCAGGCTGCGTTCGGTGATGCGCACGCGCTTGGCGTCGCCTTCGGCGATACGGCGGGCGGCCTTGCGGGCCAGGGTGCCCAGGGTGCGCTCGAGCGTGCGGACGCCCGCTTCGCGGGTGTACGACGCGATCACCTTGGAGGTGGCGCCGTCGCTGACGTTCAGTTGCTTCGGCTCCAGGCCGTTCTCGGTCAGCTGGCGCGGCAGCAGGTAGCGCTTGGCGATCTCGAGCTTCTCCTGCTCGATGTAGCTGCTGAACTCGATCGTTTCCATCCGGTCCATCAGCGCTTCGGGGATCTGCTGCTCGTAGTTGGCGGTGGCGACGAACAGCACTTCGGACAGGTCGAACGGGACGCCCAGGTAGTGGTCCACGAAGCTGTTGTTCTGGGCAGGGTCGAGGACTTCCAGCAGCGCCGAGGAGGGGTCGCCCTGGTAGCTGATGCCCAGCTTGTCGACCTCGTCGAGCAGGAACACCGGGTTCTTGGTGCCGGCGCTGCGGATGCCTTGGATGATGCGGCCGGGCATCGAGCCGATGTAGGTGCGGCGGTGGCCGCGGATGTCGCTCTCGTCGCGGGCGCCGCCCAGGCTGATGCGGACGTACTCGCGTCCCAGCGACTTGGCGACCGACTTGGCGATGCTGGTCTTGCCGACCCCGGGCGGGCCGACGAAGAGCAGGATCGGGCCTTTGTTCACCTGGTCGGGATCCAGGTCGCCGGCGTCGGCCTTCTTGGCCTTGAGGGTGCGGACGGCCAGGTACTCGATGACGCGGTCCTTGACCTTTTCGAGTCCGTAGTGGTCCTCGTCGAGGACGTGGGCGGCGCCGGCGATGTCCAGCACGTCGTCGCTGCGGACGTTCCAGGGCAGCTCGGTCAGGGTGGTGAGGTAGGTGCGGATCACCGACGCTTCGGCGCTGTCGGGGTGCATGCGCGACAGGCGGTTCAGTTCGCGCTGCGCCTCCTTCATCGCCTCTTCCGGCAGGTCGGCCTCTTCGAGGCGTTCGCGGAACGATTCGACCTCGTCCTCTTCGTCGTCGCTGCCGGAGAGCTCCTTCTGCAGGGCCTTGATCTGCTCGCGGAGGAAGTACTCGCGCTGGTTGCGGTCGATCTCTTCCTTGACCTCGCGCTGCAGGCGTCGCTGGGTCTCCTGCAGTTCGATCTCGGTGTCGATCAGGACCAGCACCTTGCGCAGGCGCTCGGCGACGGAGGGCGCCTCGAGCACCGCCTGCTTGTCGTCCAGGCGGAAGTCGAGGTGGTAGGCGACGTAGTCGGCGAACTGGCCGGCGTCCTCGAGGTTGAGGATGAACTGCGCCACTTCGGCCTGGATGCCGCGCCCGCCCGATTCGAGCAGCTCGCCGAACTTCTCCTTCAGTTCGCGGAACGACGCCTGGATGACGGTGTCGTCGCCGTCGTCGACCTCGAAGGGGGAGAGGTCGGCCTCGATGCGGCCGCCCGCCTCGTGGAAGGCGTCGACGTGCACGCGACCGACGGCGCGGACCAGCATCTGGATGCTGCCGTCGGGGTTCTTCTTCATCCGCATGATGGTGCAGACGGTGCCGATCTCGTACAGGTCGGCGGGCGTCGGCTCCTCGACCTCGCGGTCGCGCTGGCTGATGATGACGATGGTGCGGTCGCGGTCCAGCGCGGTGTTGATGGCGCGGATGCTGACGGCGCGGCCGGCGTCGATCGGCATGACCATGCTGGGGTAGAGGACCGAGCCGCGTACCGGGCAGACCGGGACGGGCGCGTCGTAGCGGGGTTCGGCTTGGGGATCGGCCACGGTGGGCTCCTTCGTCGCTGCGGTCGTTCGGCGATGCAGACGTCGTGTGTCGGCGTCGGGGTGCGTCGGTTCGGACCGCCGTGGAGCGGTCTCGAGCGGTGGCGTCGTCGCGCGCCGCGGTCTTGGGCGCAGCGAATCTGAGTCGCCACGTGTCAAGTGTACCGGAGGTGGAAGGCAGTGCGAAGCGGTGCCGCGACACGCTCCACGTCGAACAGCGCGGCACGGAACGAGTGGTCGCGCCGGACGCCGCGACGACCGACACGGTCCGGGCGTCCGGCCAGCATAGACGATCGGACCGCCCACGCAGGCCCGCAGGACGACGCCCGTGCTAGCGTCTGCGGATATGCACGACGTACGAAGCGCCCTCCGCCACGCGTTCCAGGCCGCCATCCGCGACCTGGGCGTCGACCCGCCCGACGTCCCGGTCCAAGAGGTCCCAGGCGACAAGCCCGGCGACTACGGCACGCCGGTCGCCTTCCAGCTGGCCAAGGCGCTGCGGCGCTCCCCCGCCGTCATCGCCGGCGAGGTGATCGAACGGTTCCGGCCGCCGGACGGCGTGCTGCGCGCCGAAGCGGTCGGCCCCTACATCAACGTGTTCCTCGACCCCGCCTCGTTCGTGCGCGCGGTTGCCGGACCCGCCGCGTCCGCCCCGGAACGCGCAGAGAAGGTCGTGGTCGAGCACACCAGCGTCAACCCGAACAAGGAGGCCCACGTAGGCCACCTCCGCAACATCGTGCTGGGCGACGCGGTCGCCCGCATCCTGCGCGCCGACGGCTACGACGTCGAGGTGCAGAACTACGTCGACGACACCGGCCGCCAGGCGGCGGAGAGCCTGTTCGCCGCCGACTGGTTCGAGGCCGCCTGGGACGGCAGCGAGAAGCTGGATCACTGGTACGGCCGCCTCTACGTGCGTCTGGGCGAGGCCAAGGAAACCGACGGCGACGCGATCGAGGCCGGCGTACGCCAGGTCATGCAACGCCTGGAGCAGGGCGAGCTGCGCGACCGCGTCGAAGCGATCGTGCGCGCTCAACTGAGCACCTTCTGGGCGCTGGGCGCCGAGTACGACCTGCTGGTCTGGGAGTCGGACGTGGTCGCCAGCGGCTTCCTGGACCGCGGTCTAGAGGTCCTGGAGGCCAGCCCGGCTGCGTCCCGCCCGCAGGAGGGCCCCTACGCTGGGGCGCTGGTGATGGACGTCAGCGCCTGGATCCCCGGCCTGGAGGAACCGACCGTGGTGCTGGTCCGCAGCGACGGCAGCGCCATGTACGTCGCCAAGGACATCGGCTACCAGTTCTGGAAGGCCGGCCTGTTCGAGGGACTGGGCTACGCGCCGTTCGCCGAGCAACCCAGCGGCCACCGCCTCTGGACCAGCGCCCACGGTGGCGACGTCGCTCCGGGCGGTACCGCTTTCGCGCACGCGCAACGGATCGTGAACGTGATCGACGTGCGCCAGAGTCACCCGCAGACGCTGGTCAAGGCCGCGCTAGGCCTGTCCGGCACGCCCGAAGGCGGACGGGCCGCCGCCGGCAGCCACCACCTGGCGTACGAGGTGGTCACCCTGGAGGGCCAAATGATGAGCGGCCGCAAGGGGATCACCCTGGCGATCGACGAGGTGCTGGTCGAGGCCACGCGCCGGGCGCGCGCCGTGGTGCAGGACAAGAACCCCGAACTGCCCCACGCCGACCGGGTCGCTCGGCAGGTGGGCCTGGGCGCGCTGCGGTTCGCGATGCTGAAGAGCGAAGCGAAGCGGATCATCGACTTCCGCTGGGAGCAGGCGCTGAGCCTGCAGGGCGACAGCGCCCCCTACGTGCAGTACGCCCACGCCCGCGCCGCCAGCATCCTGCGCGCCGCCGACGCTGCGGGCCTGGACGTCGCCGACGCCGATTTCGCGCGCTTGGGCGAACTCGAGTTGCGCTTGGCCCGCGCGATCGCGCGCCTGCCCGACGTGCGCGCCCTTGCGGCGCAGGAGCTGGCGCCGCACGTCGTGGCGCAGTACGCGTTGGATTTGGCGACGGCCTGGAACGGATACTACAACCACCGCGGCGCCGACGGTCGGCCCGACACCTCGGTGCTGCGCGGCGAGGCCGGCGTGCGCGAGGCGCGCTTGGCGCTGGTCGCGGTGGTGCAGCGCACGTTGGCCGAGGCGCTGGGATTGCTGGGGATCGAGGCGCCGGAGGCGATGTGATCGTTACGCGCCAACATGGGTCGGGATCGCGGTTCTTGATCGCCTCGCTGGGCCGCTACCGGCGTGGCCAAGGGGTGCCTCCTGCGCTCGTCGACAGAGGTCGCAGGTGAAGCGAGCCTGGTGATCCCGTCACCGCCGTCCGCTTTCCATCGGACGACCCCGACACGATGCTGGCGTACGCGCACGACCCCGACCCAGACCGCGATGGTGAAGCAGGCGTCAGCGCTCGACCAGACGCACCTCGCGAACGGACGGGCGATGCAGGCGTCCTCGACCGGCTGTGGATCGACATGTGCGGGTGGGGGGTGGGGTCGGCGAGAACATCGTGCCGGGCATCGATCAGGAGTTGGCTGGCGACGAGGGTGCAGCAGAGTTGCTTTCGTGAACGATGGTACCGGTGAAGAGGCCGAATCGTCCTCACGATCCAGCGCCTTCGTACCGCTCGATCCCGTGATTCCAGAGCTTCAGTCCGATTGCGAAGGCGAGGATTCCGACGAGCGGCGTGGCGAGCGCGACCGTTCGGAACTCATCGCGGAGGAGTCCGGCAGCGGGATAGAACGCGAGAAAGCTGTACGGTAGTACGAACGTGAGGAGGAAACGGACGGCGACGGGATAGATGGTCATCGGGTAGCGCCCGAAGGTGATGAGGTTGTAGGCGATCGGGAAGAGTCCGACGCGGTCTTGCGTCCAGAAGGTGACGCTAGCGATTGCGATGTAGATGCCGCCGTACACGAGCCACGCACCGATCGTGCCGAGGAGCGCGAGGAGCACGTCGGAGGTCCCCCACGTGAGGTCGAGCCGTGCGCTTGCGACGATCATGACCAGGACGCCGAGCACGACGCCGTTCAGTGCTTGTGGCCGCAGCAGTTCCAGTTGCACCTGCAGGAACGAGCCGAGCGGCCGGACGAGCACACGGTCGAGTTCCCCCCGATAGACGTAGCGCCCGCCGACATCGGAGAGCGCTGCGAACGACGCGTTGAAAAGCGCGAACGGCACGAGAAAGAACCCGTAGATGAACAACGCCTCGTCCAGCTTCCAGCCTCCGAGGGCCGGCACGTGGGTGAACAACACGAGAAGGAAGACGATGTCGATGGCCTGAAGCAAGAGATCGGAGGTGACCTGTACGAAAAAATCCGCGCGGTACGCCAGACGGGCCTTCAGGAGCATGCTGAGGTACGCCCAGGAGAGGGAGGCTGTACGGCGCACTCAGCCTCCCTGCACGGTGAGGCGGTTGGCGGCACGGCGCCACATCCACCTGCCGAGGCCATAGAGAACGAATCCCCAGGCGAGCTGTACGAGGAGTACGGGGACGGGGTCCGCGCGACCAAGGTAGATCGCGGCAGGACTGAACGCGACCGCCCGAAACGGTAGCCATGCCAGTACGGCCTGCGCCCACTCGGGATAGAACGTCAGGGGGATGAGGACGCCTCCAAGCAGGTCGACGGTGGCGTTCTTGGCGCGCTGGAGACCGACGGTGTGTTCCGTGAAGACCGCCGTGAGCCCGACGAGGAGATTGAGGAGCGAGTACACGATGAACGCCAGGATGGTGCTGGCCAGGAAGACGACTCCGGTCATCGCGCTCGAGGGCGGCGACACGGGGTAGACCAGGACGACGACGAGGATGGTGGGCAGCGTAAAGAACAGCGCGCGGAAGCTCACCTCGCCCGCGGCGCCCGCGAGTTTCGCGCGAACGTAGTCGACGGGCCGCAGCAACGCCAAGGCGATGTCGCCTTGCCGGACCTCCTCGGTGATGTCGCGGTCGAGACGGTTCGTGTACAACGATCGCAGGAGCCACACGACGGCGACGTACGTGAGTGCCTCTCCGAGTTCGAGGCCGCCGATCGCCTCGCCACCAGCGTAGACAGCGCGGTAGATGGCGTAGTAGACGCTGACGTAGATGAAGTACGAGACGATTCCGGTGAAGAACCGCGCGCGGTTCGCCATGAGATCCGAGAAGCGCACGCGGGCGAACGCCGCGTAGACGAGCACGCCCGATCTTCTGGCGTAGGTCGCGGTCGGCTCAGCGTCCAGCATGCGTTTGTCTGTCGTATAGGTCCC
>JBBDSD010000009.1:0-2237 GCA_040905065.1 Trueperaceae bacterium
ACAGCGCCTGTACCGGCAGCGTCTCCCGCTCGCCGCTGTCGACCGCCGCGACGTACCCCCCGTCGCGGGCCTCCAAGCGATTGCGGGCCAGCTCGATGCCGGCCACGCGACCGTTCTCGCCGATCAGCGCGACCGGCGACACGCGGAAGCGGACGCGCAGGCGGCGCGGCTTGCCCTGCGGCGTCAGCTTCGCGAAGCCGTCCAGCACCTCCAGGTTCTTGCGGGTTCTGGCGTCGGCGTCCGCGTCCGCCAAGGAGGCCTCCTCCAGCTCCAGCTCGCGGGGGTCCAGCAGCAGATCGGCGTTCTCGAGCTCGCCCAGCTCTCGCAGCTCCTTCGTGGTCCACTTCGCCTGCGCCGGTCCCCGGCGCCCCAGCATCACGATCTCCTCGACCCGGCTCTCCGCCAACGCCGCCAGGGCGTGCTCCGCGATATCGGTGGTGCGGAGCTCCTCGACCGATTTCGCCAAGATGCGGGCCACGTCGACCGCCACGTTGCCCATGCCGACCACCGCCATCTGCCGGGCGTCCAGCGGCGGCTTTAGGTCCACGTAGTCGGGATGCCCGTTGTACCAGGCGACGAACTCGGTCGCCGAGAGGCTGGCCGCGAGGTCCTCGCCGGGCACGTTCAGCGCCCGATCGGACGACGCGCCCACCGCCAGGACCACGGCGTGCGCGTGGCGCTTCAGTTCCTCGATCGACACGTCCCGCCCCAGCTCGACGTTGCCGAAGAAGCGCAAGCGCGGATCGCGGCAGGTCTTCTCGAACGCGCGCGTGACCGACTTGATCTTCTCGTGGTCGGGCGCCACGCCGTAGCGGACCAGGCCGTACGGCGTGGGAAGACGGTCCAGCACGTCCACGCGTACGTCGTCCCGGCTCTTGAGGAGCTCGCCGGCTGCGAACAGTCCGGACGGTCCGGCCCCGATGATCACGACGCGCAGCGGGGGAGAGGAAACCTCGCTCATGGCGTCCTTGTACCACGCACCCTGGCCGCTCCCGAACGGCCGAACGTCCCGGCCGGCGCCGGAAGGTGCGTGGTCGGCGCGAATCGTGCGGTAGGATCGTCGCTCATGCGACCCTCGCCCCCACGCGTCTGGAAGTTCGGCGGGACCAGCGTCGGCGACCTGGACCGGATCCGCAAGGTCGCCGCCCGCATCGCGAGGCACGTGGGTCGCGGGGAGCGACTGGTCGTGACGGTCTCCGCCATGGGCCGCACCACCGACCGCCTGGTCGGCATGGCGCGCGACCTGGCGTCGCGCCCCGACCGGCGCGAACTGGACGCGCTGCTGGCGACCGGCGAGAACCAGTCGGCCGCCCTGCTGTGCCTGGCGCTGCAGGCGACGGGCGTACCTGCGGTATCGCTGAGCGGCCCGCAGGCCGGCTTCCGCACCAACGACCTGCACGGCGAAGCCCGCATCCTGGAGGTCGACGCCGAGCGGGTGCACCGCACCCTCGACGCCGTCCCCGTGGTCGTGGTCGCCGGATTCCAAGGGCTCACGCCCGGAGGCGACGTCGCCACGTTGGGACGCGGCGGATCGGACACCACCGCCGTCGCGCTGGCCGCCGCGCTGGGCGCTCCCGAGTGCGAGATCTTCACCGACACCGACGGCATCTACACCACCGATACCCACCTGATTCCCGGCGCCACGCGCCTGGCGGAGATCGACTACGACGAGATGCTCGAACTCGCCTCGCTGGGCGCGCGCGTGCTGCACCCGCGCGCCGTCTGGTACGCCCGGCGCTACGGCGTCACGGTGCACGTCCGCAGCAGCTTCTCGTACGCCGCAGGTACCTTGGTCCGCTCGCTCCCGCGCACGGAGGCCCGCATGAAGACCGATTCGCCCGTCACCGGCGTCGCCCTCGATCGTCACCACGCCCGCATCGATCTAATAGGCGTGCCGGACGTACCCGGCGTGGCCGCCCGCGTCTTCGCCGCGCTCGGGGCGGCGCAGGTCAACGTCGACATGATCATCCAGGGCGTGCCGGGCGAAGGCGCCAGCCGGCAGCAGATGGCGTTCACCGTGCCGGACGACCGCATGCACGAAGCGCTCGAGGTGGTGGCCCCCATCCTGGACGAGATCGGAGGCCGGGCCGAAGCGAGCGAGGACGTCGCCAAGCTGTCGATCGTCGGCATCGCCATCGGCTCCACGCCGGGCGTGGCCGGCACCATGTTCGACGCCGTCGCCGCCGCGGGCGCCAACATCGAGATGATCGCCACCAGCGAGGTGCGCATCTCCGTGG
>JBBDSD010000010.1:0-2231 GCA_040905065.1 Trueperaceae bacterium
GGGCTTCGTACACGTTCAGCACCGCGCGCACCGCAGCGTCGCCGATGGCGTGCGTCACCGGCGTCAGGCCGGTGGCAATGGCGATGCCGACCCGTTCGTGCAGGGCGTCCAGCTCGATGACGCGCATGCCTGCGTCGCTGGAGTCCAGGTACGGTTCCAGCATCCACGCCGTCAGGCTGCCGAGCGCTCCGTCCACAAAGAACTTGGCGCCGCCGATCGTGAAGCGGTCGCCGCCCTGGCCGGTGGCGATCCCCAGGGCTCGGGCGGCGTCCAGCTCCTCGTGCGGAAGGCAGGCCCAGGTGCGTAGCGGGAAGGCGTCGCTGCTGGCGGCGTCGGCGACGGCCCGCATCTCCGCGGCCGACTCGTACGCCATGTGGTGCGCTGTCGTCACGCCCAGCATCGACAACCGGCGTGCCCCGTGCAGCAGCGCCTCGTGCAAACCCTCCGGGCCGGGGGTCGGCACCGCCCGTAGCAGCAGGTCGACCGCGCGCTCGCGCAGCACGCCGGTAGGCGTTCCGTCCGCGCGTCGCTCGATCCGACCATCATTCGGATCGGAGGTGGTGGCGTCGATGCCGGCTCGGCGCAACGCCTCACCGTTGGCGATCGCGCTGTGGTGATCCTGCGAGCGCAGCAGGACCGGGCGGTCGGGCACGGCGGCGTCCAGCTCGGCCCGGTCGGGGGCGCTGGGCCAGCGTTGCTCGGCGAATCCGCTGCCCAGCAGCCAGGCGCCGTCCTCCTCGTGCGCGGCCCGGTCGCGGACGCGGTTCACCAGCTCCGTGAAGCGCGTGGTGCCTTCCAGTCGCACCTGCAGGCCTTCGCGGCCGTGCGACGCCAGGTGCACGTGCGCGTCGTGGAAGCCGGGCAGGACCGTCAGGCCGTCCAGGTCGATCGTCTCGGCGTCGGAGGCGACGCGGGACCGGACCTCCGCTTCGCTGCCGACCGCCAGCACGCGTCCGCCGCGCAGCGCGACGGCGTCGGCGCTGGGTCGGTCGGCGTCCAAGGTGCGCACCACGGCGCCGCGCAGGATGCGGTCCCGCAGAGGATCGTAGCTGGGATCGTCGAAAGCGCGCAGGGGGGGTAGATCGGACACGAGGGCTCCTTCGTGGGTCGTGCGTGGCCTAGGCGGCGTGGGCGGCGTGCAGCGCCGTGCGGCGGCCGGCCGCCGCATGCGAGCGGGTGTCGCCTCAGGCGTCCGGCGCCGGTCGCGTCGATAGGTCGATCAGACGGTTCATGTCGTCGGCCTGGACCGGATCGTCGGTCGCGGCCCGGTTGTTCCGCAGTGCGCCGCACCCGGAGCAGCGATGGACGATCACCGGACCCTTCTTGGCGTGCAACCGCACCGCGATCGGTTCCAACGGGGCACCGCAGTCGCTGGCGCGGTCGCCGGGGAACACGTCCACGTGCAGCGACCAGAGGCAGGCGGGGCAGTGGTTGCGCACCGATCCGTGCGCGAGCGGCGTCACCTGGGTCCCGCAGCGTACGCAGCGGAACCCGTGGTTGCTGTCGCGGACGGTGAAGCGCTTCACGACCGTTCAGTCTACCCGTGCACCGGCCCGGCGACGTTCGCGGGCCACCGATTCGTGCACGCCGCGCACGTACGCCTCCGGATCGCCCTTGCGCTTCAGGCCTCCCGGCGTCATGCTGCGCACCTTGCCGAACACGGCACGTTCCGGCCACGGCCGGTCGTGCACGCCGTAGCACCACGCCACGCCCGCGTACCCGTTCGGGTCGCGGCCGTCCAGGAACCAGCGGTCGTTGAGGCGCACGGTGCGGGCGAAGCCCTCCTCCGGCGTGACGCTCCACGCCAGGATCCGCTTGCCCCAGTACATGCGCATGTGGTTGTGCATCGCACCGGTGACCCGCATCGACGCCATCGCCGCGTTCCAGGCCGGGTCGGACGTGCGTCCCGCCTCCAGGTCGTCGTCGCTAGGCAGCGCCTCGCGCGGGTCGTGCCGGTGCGCGTCCAACGTGGCGCGCGCCCAAGCCGGTACCGCCTGGTAGGCGTCGTACGCGTCCGGGGCGAACGTCACGAAGTTGTAGGCCAGTTCGCGGCGCGTGATCAGCTGCTCGAGAAAGCCGTGCAGCGCGTCGGCGTCCGGGGCCGCTTCGCGCGCTCGCTCCGCGACCACGCGGGGCGAGATCTGTCCGTAGCGCAAGTGAGCCGACAACCGGGAGGTCGCGTCCAGCTCCGGACGACTCCGATCGGCGACGTACCGCCCGAACCGCCGGTC
>JBBDSD010000011.1:0-2228 GCA_040905065.1 Trueperaceae bacterium
CGGCGCGGGCCGGGCTGGAGCGCATCGACGGCGCGGTGCACGCCTTCTTCGGTCGCTACGGGCCGCAGCGGGGCGACGGCCTGCCCACGGTCACGCGCCAGCGGGCGGAGGACGAGATGTTGGCGTCGTTGGAGGCGTTCCTGACGCTGATGCGTTGATGCGCTGCCGTTCGGAGAACGACGAACGACCGGTCGGTCAGGCGTCCGGCAGGTACGGCCGCCAGATCGGATCGACGTCGCGCAGCAGGCCGTAGGCGCTGCTGAACACGAAGCGGGGTGCCTTGGGGGCCCGCGCCAGGGTCATGCCGGCCTCGTCCGGCGTGCGGTCGCGCTTCTTGGCGTTGCAGCCGCGGCAGCAGGCCACCAGGTTCTCCCAGCTGGTGGCGCCGCCGCGACTGCGGGGCAGCACGTGATCGAGGGTCAGGTCGCTGCCGCGACGGCCGCAGTACTGGCAGCGGTGGTCGTCGCGCCGGAACAGGTTGCGGCGGTTGAATGCGACCTTCTGGCGGTACGGGCGCTTGACGTAGCGGTTCAGCCGCATCACGCTGGGCACCGGCACCACGCGACTGGGCGTGCGCAGCACCGTGTCGGCGTCCTCGACCCGGCTGGCGACGTCGGTCATCAGGAGGGAGATGGCGCGCTTGACGCTGCAGACGTGCAGCGGCTCGAAGCTGGCGTTGAGGATCAGGACCCGACCGGCGTCCGGATCGGTGAGCGGCTCGAGACCTAACAGGTCCGCCAGGCGCGCGTCGTCGTGCGCCGCCTGCGTGGGCGGCACATGCGCGCCCGCGGGCTCGGCGGGCGGCATCGGCGTGGGGGCGTCGCGGTCGGCGGCTTCGGTCACCTCCCCGGTCGGGTACGTGCTCCGGACCGCCGAGGATCGCCCAAGGCCGGTCGTCGTGCACGGACTCCAATGCAGAATCTACCGCACGGCGGCGGTGTCGTTCCGTCGTTCCAGCGCCAGTTCCACCAGGCGCGCGATCAGATCCGGGTAGGCCACGCCCGCCGCCTGCCACAGGCGCGGGTACATGCTGGTGCGGGTGAAGCCCGGCAGGGTGTTGATCTCGTTGACCAGGACCGCGCCACCGGGCGTCACGAAGAAGTCCACGCGTGCCAGACCCTCCGCGTCGACCAGGCGGAACGCGTCGATGGCGAGCGCGCGCAGGTGGTCCGCGACGTCGTCCGGCAGGTCGGCGGGGATGCGCAGCTCGCTGGCGCCCTCGGTGTACTTGTGCGCGTAGTCGTAGTAGGCGCCCGGGGGGACCACGATCTCGCCGGGAGGGGAGGCCTCGGGTCGGTGGCGACCCAGCACCCCCACCTCGATCTCGCGGGCGTCTTCGGCGGACGCTTCGACCACCACGCGTCGATCGAAGCGGAACGCTTCGCGCAGCGCCTCGTCCTGCCGCTTCTCGTCCGGAGCCCTGCCGATCCCGACGGAGGAGCCCAGGTTGGCGGGCTTCACGAAGCGGGGCCAGGCAAGCTCGGCCAGGGTCCTCCGCACCGCGTCCGGATCGTCGTGCCAGGCGTCGCGGTCCACCCCGCGCCACGGCGTCTGCGGCAGGCCGGCGCTGTCGAACAGGCGCTTCATCACGATCTTGTCCATCGCCGCCGCGCTGCCCAGCACGTCGCTGCCGACGAACGGGAGGTCCAGGCTGCGCAGCAGGCCCTGCACGCTGCCGTCTTCGCCGTTGGGTCCGTGCAGGAGCGGGAACACGGCGTCGTAGCGGCGCAGGTCCAGGCGGGCCAGGCCACGGAGCAGGTCGGGATCGGCGTCCACGTCGTGCTGAGGCAGGTCGCTGCGGCCTTCGTCCAGCGCGGCACGGCTGGCGGTGGTGCTCAGCAGGCGCCCGTCGCGGGCGATGACGCGCGGCTCCATGGCCAGGTGGGTCGGAGCGGCGGCCAGAACGCTGGCGGCGGAAGCGAGCGATACCTCGTGTTCGCCGGAGCGGCCACCGCAGAGCAGCAACACCGTGCGTGGCGGCGTCACGACAGCGACCGATCGGGCATGTGTACGTTACACATCATGCGGCATGGTACGGCCGTGATCGCCCTAGGTCAAGCCGCGAACCGCATCCACGGCCGGAACCGGCCAGCATGAGGTCATCGTGCGAATCGCAACCGCCCCGACGATATCGCCCCGCGACCCATCGTATCCTACGGCCGTCCGTCCGTTCGTTGCGGCGGCCCCGCGCCAGCGCCCTCGCGCTGGCGGTTCGTCCGTCCACGCTC
>JBBDSD010000012.1:0-5033 GCA_040905065.1 Trueperaceae bacterium
GACCCGAAGCCTGGTTGGGACGCGAAGGCGGTGATACCGTGTCGCGCCATGATCCACCATGTCGCCACCCCCATCGATGCGATCCTCGACGGCCTGATGCGGCGCTACCAGGAGCGCGTGCCCGACGTGTCCGCCGTACGGCGCTACCTGGTCGACGACGGCCTGGTCGACCGCCCCGAAGCGATCCAGAACGATCACGTCGCCTTCCGGACCATGGGCGTCCCGCACCTGGGCATCGCCAGCCTCGAGAAGATCTTCCTGCATCACGGCTACCAGCGACGCGATGCGTACCGGTTCGACGGCAAGAAGCTGGACGCCTTCTGGTACGCGCCGCCCGACCCGCGCCTGCCACGCATCTTCATCAGCGAACTGCGCGTGCCCGACCTGAGCGACCGCGCCCGCGCGATCGTGCACGCCTACACCGACGAGGTCACCAGCGATCCGGTCGACGCCCTGGACCTCGACGACGCCACCGCCGTGGACGGCTTCCTACACTCCGGCCTCTGGCGCCTACCGAGCCACGACGACTTCGTCGCCCTGAGCGAAGAGAGCGAGTACGCCGCCTGGGTGATCTACAACCGCTACTACCTGAACCACTTCACCGTCTCGGTCCACACGCTGCCGGACGGCTACGACACCGTACCGGCCTTCAACGACTGGCTCGAGGGGCACGGCTTCCAACTGAACTCCGCAGGCGGCAAGGTCAAGACCAGTCCCGACGGCCTGCTGCGCCAGTCGTCCACGGTGGCCGAGATGATCGACGCCACCTTCGCGGGCGGCGACGTGCACGCCATCAGCGGGTCGTACGTCGAGTTCGCCGAGCGCCGTCCCCTGCCGGAGTTCGCGCACCTGCCGAAGCACGACCTGACCCGCGAGATGCGGCGCGAAGGGTTCGAGGCCGGAAACGCCGACAAGATCTTCGAAAGCACCTACGCCGAGCAGACCGCAGCGCGAGGTCGCCACTGAACTAGCGCGTCCGCGCCGGCCGCGCCGGCCTCTCACGGACGCCGAGGACTCCGTCGGTCCGGCTCAGCCGGAGGTGGCCCGGTCGGCGTCGCTGCCGATCTCGGAAGGGAACGGCACCGTGCCGTCGCGCGAGGGCGGCACCGCGAAGTAGAAGCAGAGCGACCCTGCGCCGACCAGCGCCGCGAGGAAGGCGAACGCGGCGCGGAAGTCGCCCAGCAGATCGGCCAACGCTCCCGCGAACAACGGTCCCGCCATCTGCCCCAGCATCACGAAGGTGAAGCTGATGCCCATGATGGTGGCGAACGAGGTGCGACCGAAGTAGTCCGCCCGCAACGCCTGCATGATCGGTCCGCGCACGCCCCACGCCAGTCCGTGCACGATCGCGAAGAACAGCACCCAGCCCAGGCCGGGCGCGAAGGCGACCGCCAGCAGGGCGACGGCGTGTGCCAGCATCGCCGCCGCGGCGATGAGGCGCTTCTCGAACCGGTCGCCCAGCACGCCACCGATCAGCTGTCCGCCCATGGTGGCGCCGGTCATGACCGCCACCATCGTCGCCGCCGCCTGGATCGAGAAGCCCAGCCCCTCGTTCAGGTGCACCACCATGTGCACCGTCACCGACGCCACCACCGACACGGCGATGGCGTGGCCCGCCGCGATCAGCCAGAAGGCACGCGTCCGCAACGCCTCGCTGGCGTGGAAGTCGTGCCTCGCCGGACCGCCCTCGTTCTCGTGCAGCGTGCGGACCTCGTCCGGATCGTCGCCGTCGGGATGCATGCCGTAGGCCTCCGGCGTGCTGCGCATCAGCGCGCTGAGCGGCAGGCCGACCGCCAGCACCAGCCCGGCGGCCACCAGCAGCGTGGGGCGCCACCCGTAGGTCGTGAGCGCCCAGGCCACGATCGGGACCGCCAGGCCCCCGATGCTGATGCCGACCTGCATCAACGCCAACGCCGACGAGCGGCGCCGCTCGAACCAGTTCACGATCGTGGTGGTCAGCGACAGGAAGCCGCTGAGGCCCACCCCCAACGCCATGAGCACCATCGCGCCGAAGAAGCCGGCTTGCGTCTCGAATCGCGAGAGGGCCACGAACCCGAGCGCCAGCACGACCAGGCCCACCTGGATCACGCGCCGCGACCCGATCCGCTGCAGCACCCACCCCTGGAACGGGCTCAGCAGGCCCATGACGGCGCGCTGCATGGCGAACCCGGTGGCGAAGACGGTGGCGCTCCAGCCGAACTCGAGCTGCCAGATCGCGACGTAGGTGCCGTACGCCTGCATCACCAGGCCGGCGACCAGGATCTGGATGCCGATGGCACCGCCGACGATCCACCAGCCGAAGAACGGTCGTTGGGCGCTGGTGCGGATGTAGTCGATCGCGTTCACGAGGGTCCTTCCTGAACGATCATGACGAGGCGCGTCCGGACGGGCGGACGCGCAGGCACCGAGTCTACCGCGACGGCCGTCGGGTATCGTCCCGCATGGATGGAAGCGACCGGAGCGTGCACGACGTCGAGACGTTCCTGACGACGTTCAACCGCATCGAGCGGGAGCTCAAGCGACGCACCGGCCTGGCGGAGCACGAGAGCTTCAAGACCGCTGCCCACCGGTACCTGGCGGCGCACCGCGCCTGGCGCCCCGACTTCGAGGCGGTGATGGCGTTCTCCGACCTGCGCAACGTGATCGTGCACGATCGCTTCGACCGGTTCGCGTACCTGGCGGTCCCCAGTCGCGAGGTGCTGGACGAGATCGTTGCCGTGCACGACCGGTTGCTGGCGCCGGTCCGGGCCGACCAGGCGTTCGGGCGCGAGGTGGTGACCGTGCAGGCCGCAGAACCGTTGGCCGACGTGCTGCGCCGGATCCGGGACCGCACCTTCACGCTCTTTCCCGCCTACGACGGCGACGCCTTCCGGGGCGTGGTGACGGCGGCCGGCATCGCGCACTGGCTGGCCGCCAACGTGCGCGACGACGACGGCACCCGGGTCGATTTTCAGGCGCGCACCGTGCACGACCTGCTCCGCTTCGAGGACGAACGACGCCACTGGCGCTTCGTGGCGCGCGATCTTCCGGCCAGCGAGGTGGTCGAGGCGTTCGTGAGTGATCCCAAGCTGGAGGCGGTGCTGATCAGCGAGCACGGCCGCAGCGATCAGGGCCTGGTGGGGCTCGCCACCGCCTCCGACGCCGCCGCGTGGAGGCGGCCGCAGCGACCGCGGTCGTGACCTGGAGCGAGCCGCGGCCGGGGCTCGGGCGGCCTTCGCGCACCGCAACGGTCAGGTTCGGTGCTGCTGCTCGCGCAGCCAGGCGTCGAACGGAACGCCGGTCGCGCCGCGGCTTGCGCGCACCGCGTCGCGTTGGTCCCACGCCGCCCACCAGGCGCGCACCCGCTCGAACGGGCGCAAGGCGTCCGCAGCGAAGAAGCGACGGAAGCCGGAGGTCCAGGCGTACACGCACACGTCCGCCGCGGAGCGTCCGTCCAGGTCGCTCGCCTCGATCAGGCCGGGGGTCGAGGAGCGGGCCAAGGTCCGCTCGAGCAGGTCCAACTCGGCAAGCGCTTCGGTGCGGAGGCGCGCGACCTCGTCCGGGTCGGCTCCACCTTCCGGCGGTTCGAGCAGCTGGTGGTACAGGTGATGGCTGACGTCGCGTTGCACGGTGCTGGAACGTTCGATCCACGCCAGCGTCTCGTCGCGCACGGCGGGATCGCCCGGAAACAGTCGCGGCGTGGGTCGCACCTCGTCCAAATGCAGCAGGATGTCCAGCGAATCGATCCAGGTGCCCGCCGCGTCCCGGAAGGCGGGTACCTGCCCACGCGGCTGGATCGCCAGGAAGGCGGCGGTCTTCTGTTCCTTGGCGGGCAGATCGATCTCCACGCGGAGGAAGCGGATCTCCTTCTCGTGCAGCGCGATCGACACCTTGAAGCAGTGCGGGCTGCGCACGGAGGAGAACAGGACGGGGCGCTCCTCTCGGCCGGGCTCGCGTGGGTCGTCGTTCACGCCGCCGCTCACGCCTCCGCTCACCCCGCTACCTTGCGGACTCGGGCTCGGGACCAGACGCGAAGCCAGTTCTCGCTCGCCAGCGCCTCGATCGCGGCGCGCGACCAGCCGGCGTCGCGCACCGCACGTAGCGGCGCCTGCATCCGCGTCGCGTCCCCGACGCACCTGGGCAGGCGAGCGCCGTCGAAGTCCGACCCGAGCGCTACGCCCGATTCTCCGAGCCTCGACGCGAGGTGGTCCAGGTGCCGGACCAGCACGGAGACCGGCAGCTCCTCGTCCCAGGCGCCGTCCGGGGCGAGGAAGCCGGCGCCGAAGTTGAGGCCGACCACGCCGTCACGCTCGGCTAGCGCGTCCAGCTGCCGGTCGGTCAGGTTGCGGCTGTGCGCGCAGACGGCGTGCGCATTGGAGTGCGACGCGATCACCGGACCGTTCGTCGCGTCCAGCACGTCCCAGAATCCCGTTTCGGGGAGGTGGGAGACGTCGATCAGGATGCCGCGTGCGTCGCACGCCCGCACCAGCTCGCGGCCCGCGTCGGTCAGTCCCGGGGCGAGGTCGGGCGAGGAGGGGTGCGCGAGCGGTACGCCGTGCGCGAAGGCGTTGTCGCGGCTCCACGCCGGCGCGATCGATCGCACGCCGGCCTGAAGCAGCTCGTCCAGATCGGACAGGTCCGGAGCGATCGCTTCCGCCCCCTCGAGATGCAGCGCGATCGCGATCACGCCCTCGCGCATCGCCGTTCGTGCCGCCTCCGGCTCGGTCACGATCCGGGCGGTCCCGTCCGAGGCGGCGGCCAGTTCGTGGGCCGCGTCCATCATCGCCGCGACGTGGGTCCGGGCCTGCCGCGCCTCCAGCGGCGCTCCGGTCGGCAGGCGGTAGCGGCCGTGCGCGTCGGTGGAGGCCGCGAAGTCGTTCGGTGCGACCTGCGAGGGGACGAAGGCGGAGAAGAAGCCGCCCAGCATGCCGCCCTCGCGCATGCGCGGCAGGTCCAGGTGCCCGCCGGCGTTGCGATGGAGCGGATCGCGCGGTCCCGAACGCTCGGGCCAATGCATCGCGGTCAGGAGATCGTTGTGTCCATCGAAGACGGGG
>JBBDSD010000012.1:5043-13610 GCA_040905065.1 Trueperaceae bacterium
AAGGTCGTCCCCGTCCCACGTGAGCGACGCAGAGCCGTCGCCCGCCCGCGTCACTGCGCGGGCGAGATGGTGCGCACCTCGATCTTCTGATCGGGTCGCGGCGTCCAGTCCAGATCGCTGCGAACGCCGTACAGGTCCACCTGCTGGAACAGGATCAGCCACGGAAGCTGATCGACGATGATCTCCTGCGCCTCGGCGTACAGCTCCTGGCGCCGGTCGGGATCGAGCGTCGTGCGCGCTTCGCTGACCAGGTCCGTCACGCGCGGGTGGTGCCAGTTGTTCTTGGTCGGCTGGTTGGCGAAGCCGCCCCAGAGGATGTCGTCCGCATCGAAGGTGCTGGTGCCCCACCCCATGTAGTGCGCGTCGGCGAGCTGATCGCCGGCCCGGTACTTGGTGAGCTGCACGCTCCACTCGTTGATGTTCAGGTCCACGTCGATGCCGACTTCGGACCACTGCCCGACCAGCGCTTCGGCGACCTCCTGGTCCTGCGCGTAGCGACCGGTGGGCGCATCGAGCTCGAACTCGATGCCGTCCTCGTACCCGGCCTCGGCCAACAGCTCGCGGGCGCGCTCGGGATCGTAGGGGTACGGCTCGATCTCTTCGTTCACGCCGAAGGTGCCGTGCGCCAGGGGGACGGCGATCTTGAGGGCGTTGCCGTCGAACAGGAACTCGATGATGTCGCTGACGTTGGTGGCGTACTGGATCGCCCGGCGGACGCGTGGATCGTCCAGCGCCTCGTTCTTGGTGCCGTCCAGCGCGACGTACTGAATGTAGGTGCTGGGCACGCTGCGCAGGTTCAGGTCCGGATCGTTCTCGACGGCGTCGGTCCGGATGGCGGGCACGTTGGTGATCAGGTCCACGTCGCCCGATTGCAGGGCCGCGACGCGGGTGGACAGTTCCGGGATCGGGCGGAAGGTGACCTGCTGCACGTCGGGCGTTCCGCGCCAGTGGTCCGGATTCGCTTCCAGCACCAGGCGGTCGTCCTTGACCCACTCGACGAAGCGGTAGGCGCCGGTGCCGACCGGCTCGGCCGACACGGTCTGGGCGTCGTGCCCTTCGACGTACGCCTGCGACACGATGAACCATTCGCTCAGGCGGGCCGGCAGCAGCGGGTACGGGTCGACCGTGTGGACGCGCACCGTGTACGGGCCGGTCGCCTCCACGTCGTCGATCACCGCGAAGCGGCTGGCGAGCGGCGAGCCCAGCTCGTCGTCCTTCGGCCGCAGCAGGCTGAACACGACGTCGTCGGCCCCGAAGCTGGAGCCGTCGTGGAACGTCACGTCCTGACGCAGCTCCAGTTCCCAGGTGGTGTCATTGACGGTGCGCCACTCGGTCGCGAGGCCGGGCACGAGGTCCAGATCGGCGTCGCGGTAGATCAGGGTGTCGAACACGTTGCTGAGCACGCTGGTGCTGAACGCGTCGTTCTGGCGCTGCGGATCCAGCGAGGCGACGTCGGTGCCTTGGGCGATGATGACGGATTCGATCGGTTGCGACCAGGCCAGGCCGGTCAGGCTCAGGATCAGAGCCGCGGTCAGGCCGGCGAGGGTGCGGAGAATCGGGGTGGAACGCATGCGGTACCTCCTGCAGGGATGCTCGGGAACGGGATCGAGCGCCGAAGGGGCGTTCCCCTTCGGGTCGAGCGGGGTGGGGGCGGCGGGTCGCGGGCGGACGTCACGGCTCAGCCTCGCAGCGACGGGTCCAGCGCTTCGCGCAGCGCGTCGCCGACCAGGTTGATGGCGAGAACGGTCGAGAAGATCGCGAAGCCGGGCACCAGGCTCACCCACGGGGCGTCGGCCAAATAGTTGCGGCCGCCGGCGACCATGCCGCCCCAGGTGGGGGTCGGGGGCGGCACGCCGAGGCCCAGGAAGCTCAGCGACGCTTCGACCAGGATCATGGCGGACACGGTGAGGGTCGCGATCACCGTGATGGGGGCGACCAGGTTGGGGAGCAGGTGGCGCACCATCAACCGGCCGTCCCCGACGCCCAGCGCTCGCGCGGCGCTGACGTACTCCTGCCCGGATAGGCTCAGCACCTGCGCGCGCACCACGCGGCCGTAGGTCACCCAGCCCGTGATGCCGAGGACCAGCACGATGTTGCGGAGGCTCGGTCCGATCACGGCGGCGACGGCGACCACGATCACCAGGAACGGCACCGACTGCTGCACGTCCGCGATCCGCATGGCCAGCTGATCGATCCAACCGCGATAGAAGCCGGCCACCAGACCGATCGTGACGCCCAGCAGCGCCTGCAGCGCGACCGCGCCGAGCCCCACCACCAGCGAGATGCGCGCGCCGTACAGGACGCGGCTGTACAGGTCGCGCCCGAGCGGATCGGTGCCCCACGGGTGGGCCGGATCGCTGCCCGCCATCGGCACCGGAGGCAGGAGGCGCGTGCGCAGGCTCTGATCGGTCGGATCGTGCGGGGCCAGGGCCGGGGCGAAGATGGCGGCGGCCACCACCAGCAGCACGAAGGCGAACGCCACGGTCGACAGCGGTCGCGCGCGGACGCCGCGGAGCAGCCGAACGATGCTGCGGCGTTCGGCCACGGCGGTGACGCTCACGAGAACTGGATCCTCGGGTCGATCAGGCCGTACAGCAGGTCGATCACGAGATTGACGAACGCCACCGCGACGGCGACCACCAGTACGAACGCCTGCACGATCGGAAAGTCGAGATTGCCGAGCGACTGCACCAGCAGCAGGCCCGCCCCCGGATAGGCGAAGACCGTCTCGGTGACGATCGCGCCGCCCACCAGCTGCAGGATCTGCAGTCCCAGCACGGTCAGCACCGGAATCGCCGCGTTGCGCAGGGCGTGGTGGAACACGGCGGCGGTCCTGGACCGCCCCTTCGCGTGGGCGGTCCGGACGTAGTCGCTCGACAGGACTTCCAGCAGGCTGGAGCGGAGCAACCGGTTCAGGAAGGCAGCGGCCGCGGTTCCCAGCGTGACGGCGGGCAGGATCAGGTGCGCGGCGCTGCCGCGCCCGCTGGAGGGAAGCCACCCCAGGTGAACCGAGAACAGCATGATCAGCACCAGACCCAGCAGGAAGTTCGGAAACGCCTGCCCCACCAGCGCCAGGGTGACGCCGAAGCGGTCGATCCACGAGTCCGGGTGGAGGGCGGAGAGGATCCCGAGCGGGATCGCCACGATCAGCGCCACGCCCAGCGAGGCGGCCAGCAGTTGCAAGGTGGCCGGAAAGCGCGCCAGCACCATGCCCAGGGCTGACTGCTGGTGCCGGATCGAGGTGCCGAGGTCGCCCTGCACCGCACCGGTCAGGAAATCCAGGTACTGGATCGGCACCGGCCGATCGAATCCGTACGCGCGACGAATCCGCTCTTCGTCCGCCTGCGTCGCGTCGAGCGGCAGCATCAGCGCGGTGGGATCGCCCGCCAGGCGGACCAGGAAGAAGACCAGCAGCGACACGCCGAACAGTACGAAGACGGAGTAGAGCAGGCGACGGGCCAGGTACGTCGTCATCGAGCGGCGCGGCGTTCCGAGGCTCGGAACCGGCGTGGCGTGGTCGCCTTCGATGACATGGCCGGGACCCTACAGGACATCGACATCCGCCGTCGGTCGGGAATCGAACGTGCCGCGGCGACGATGGGTGATCGTGCGCGGTCCGAGCGTCGGACGGTCCGCGCACGCTGCATCCGCGCCGGGCCGCCCGGTACGATGCCGGTATGGCCGCGCCCGAAGCACCGAACGAGTCCACCTCCTCGAACGCGCCGGGCGTCCCCCCGGACGCACGTCCTCTGTTGCGGCACCTGACCGCGTCGCTGGCGTTCCGTCTCACCGTAGCGCTGCGCGACGCACCCCTCGCCTTCGCGACGTACCGGCCGCCGGAGGGGATCCGCACCCCGCTGGCGCTGCTGCGGCACCTTTCCGACCTGATCGAGCGGTCTGCCGTCGCGATCGGTGGCGAGGGTTCGGCGCTGACCGCGCGTCCCGAAGCGGTGGCGGAGAAGGACGACGATCCCGCCCGACTCTGGGCGGGGGAGACCGAACGGATCTACCTGGCGCTCTCGGCGTTGGACACCGCTCTGGCCGATGACCGTCGTTGGGCCCAACTGGACGCGAAACGTTGCTACGCGCTGCTGCAGGGTCCGCTGGCCGACGCTCTCGCGCACGTGGGGCAACTGATGCTGTTGCGCCGCCTGGCCGGGTCGCCCGCCGCGTCGGTGCGCTATCCCGGCGCGCCGGTCCGCATCGGCCGGGTGGGACCGGACCAGGACCTGGCGTGCTGATCTTCCTGGGCCGCCGCGTGCTGCTGGCGGTGCCCACCCTGCTCGGGGTCGCCCTGATCGTGTTCCTGCTGATGCGCGCCGTGCCGGGCGACGTGGTCACCAACCTGGTGGGGTTGGAGGGCAACGTCAGCACCGAGCGGATGGCGGAGCTTCGCCGCATGTTCGGCCTGGACCTGCCGGTCCACCAGCAGTTCGGACAGTGGCTGGGCGCGGCGCTGCAGGGCGACCTGGGCAGTTCGCTCCGCACCGGCCGGCCGGTCATGACCGACCTGCTGCTCCGTTTTCCGGTCACCTTGCAGCTCACCTTCTGGAGCCTGGTGATCGCCCTGGCGATCGCGCTTCCGCTCGGGGTGATCGCCGCGCTGCATCGCGGACGCTGGCCGGACATGCTGGCGTCGCTGGTGGCGCTGCTGGGCCTGTCGGTGCCCGGGTTCTTCCTGGGCATCCTGCTGATCCTGGCGTTCTCGCTGCAGTTGCGGTGGTTGCCGCCCGCCGGGTACGTGCCGCTGGCGGAGGATCCGCTGCAGAACCTGCGGCACATGCTGCTGCCCGCTCTGTCGTTGGGCCTGATCCTGGCCGCCGCCACCACCCGCATCGTGCGGTCGTCGCTGCTGGAGACGCTGCACCGCGACTACGTGCGCACCGCCCGCGCCAAAGGATTGCGGGAGCAGACGGTCACGCTGCGGCACGCGCTCAGGACCGCGTTGATTCCGGTCGTCACCGTGGTCGGGTTGCAGTTCGGGCAGCTGCTGGGGGGCGCCGTGATCATCGAGCAGGTGTTCAGCCTGCCGGGCGTGGGTCGCTTCGCGCTGGAGGGCATCAACCTGCGGGACTACCCGGTGGTGCAGGGCGCCGTGCTGTTGATCGCGCTGGCGTTCGTGCTGGTGAACCTGCTGGTCGACGTGACGTACGCGCTGATCGATCCGAGGGTGCGCTATGGCTGAGGTCGCTCCCGCAGCGGCCCGGCAGGCGCGCTCCGAACCCGGACGCGGCCGGGAGGTCGTGACGCGGCTGCTGCGCGGCGTGGGCGGCATCGGCGCCGTGTTGGTGCTGGTCGCGACCGCGGCCGCGCTGTTCGCTCCGTGGGTCGCGCCGTACGACCCGTTGGTCCTGGCGCCCGCCGACCGGTTGCAAGGACCGTCGGCGAGCCACTGGCTGGGCACCGATCAGTACGGCCGGGACACGCTGTCGCGCATCGTGTTCGGCGGTCGCGCCTCGTTGGCGGTCGCGCTGGCGTCGGTCGGGTTCGCGCTGCTGGTCGGCGGCGTGCTGGGTGCGTTGGCCGGGTACTACCGCGGCGTGGCGGACGCGGTCATCATGCGGATCACCGACGTGCTGCTGTCGTTCCCGGCGATCCTGCTGGCGATCGCGCTGCTGGCGTTCCTGGGCGGCGGGTTCGTGAACCTGGTGCTGGCGATCGGCATCGTGTACGTCGGCCCGTTCGCGCGCGTGACGCGCGCGGCGGTGATGACGGTGCGCGAGGAGCAGTTCGTCGAGGCGGCCCGCGCGCTCGGCAGTCGCGACCTGCGGATCCTCGCCGGGGCGGTGCTGCCCGGCGCCGCGGCGCCGCTGTTGGTCGAGACCACCCTGCGCCTGGCGTACGCGATCCTGGCGGAGGCGTCGTTGTCGTTCCTGGGCTTGGGCACCCAGCCGCCCGCCCCCAGCTGGGGCATGATGATCGCCGAAGGCCGGCGCTTTCTGGCGTTGGCGCCGTGGGCCACCGTCGCCCCCGGACTGGCGATCGTGGTGGTGGTGCTCGCCTTCAACCTGCTGGGTGACGGACTTCGCGACGCGCTGGACCCCAGACTGCGCGGGCGTGGATCCGGCTGAGTTCCGTCCGTGGTTCGCGGCGAGCCTGTATTCTCGGCTTCACGTCCTATACCCTGCCCTACACCCTGCCCTTACCCCATGGAGGTACCGCATGACCCGACGCATCGTGTCCACCCTTCTCCTTTCCGCGCTGATCGCGGTCGCGACGACCGCGATGGCGCAGTCGTACGGCGGCGTGCTGCGCGCCGGCATGCAGGCCGACCCGGTCGGCCTGGATCCGCACATCACCAACGCTACCGCCACGCGCAACATGCTCGAGAACGTGTACGACACGCTGGTCATGTTCGACGCCAGCCTGCAGATCGTGCCCGGCCTGGCCGAATCGTGGAGCGCCAGCGACGACGGCCTGTCGTGGACCTTCACCCTGCGCGAGGACGCCGTCTTCCACGACGGATCGCCGGTCACCGCTAGCGACGTGGCGTTCTCCATCCTGCGCATCAAGGATCCGGAGACCGCGTCGCCCCGCAGCGACGACTTCGCGGTGGTCGACGCCATCGACGTGCCCGATGAACGCACCGTGGTGCTGCAACTGGCCGAGCCGTTTTCGCCGCTGCTGTCGAAGCTGGCGCACAGCCTGAACGTGATCGTGCCCGAGGCGGCCGTGCGCGAGCACGGCGACCTGCAGGCCCACGTGGTCGGTAGCGGCCCGTTCCGCTTCGTGGAGTACCTGCCGCAGACGCGCATGGTGCTCGAACGGTTCGAGGACCACTGGGGCACCGACGCGGACGGCAACCCGCTGCCGTACCTGGACGGCATCACCTTCCAGTTCTACGCCGATCCGACCGCCCGCACCACCGCGGTGCAGACCGGCAACGTGGACTGGATCGAGTACGTGCCGGCCGCCGACGTGGACGTCCTGCGCGCCGATCCGGAGGTCGAGGTCGTGGGTGGCTTGTCGGCGAACTTCCGTAGCATCTACCTCAACGTCGAGCGCGAACCGTTCGACGACGTGAACGTGCGGCGCGCCATGTCGTACGCCATCGATGAACAGTCGGTCGTCGACCTGGCCCTGTTCGGCACCGGCGGCGTGCCCGCGACCGGCACCACCGTTCCGGCGTCGAACTACTTCGGCGTGGAGGACAGCCCCTACGTGGGCCGCGACTTGGAAGCCGCCCGCGACGCGTTGGCCGCCTCCGACTGGCCGGACGGGTTCGAGTTCGACCTGTACGTGACCACCACGTACGACTTCCTGCGTACCCCGGCCGAGGTGGTCCAGGCGAATCTGGCGGAGATCGGCATCACCGCCAACATCGTCGCCGAAGACTGGAGCATCTACCTGCCCAAGGCGCTCGAGGGCGACTTCGACGCCACCATCCTGGGCGAGTCGGGCCAGAGCGACCCGGACGACTTCCTGTTCAACGTGTTCTACACCGACAACGGCGGCAACCTGGGCAACTTCTCGAACGCCGAGCTGGACGCGCTGCTGGAGCAGGGGCGCCAGGTGTCCGACCAGGACGAGCGCCGCGGCATCTACCTCGAGGCGCAGGAGATCATCCTGGATCAGGCGGCGCACGTGTTCCTGTTCCACTCCTCGCAGTACGAGGGGATCCGTGGCGACGTGCGCGGCTTCGTGCACTTCCCGAACACCAGCTACCTGGGCCTGCGGACCACCTGGCTCGATCGCTGAGCCGACCGGGTGGGTCCGAACGGACCCGACCGCAGGGCTGACCGCAACGACCAAAACGAACGGAACGGGCGGCGGGGAAGATACCGCCGCCCCTTAGCGTGTGCTTCGGAGGCGAAGCGACCGGCTCAGCCGCTTCCGAGGTCGCCGAACCAGACCCAGAAGATCTCGGCCCCCTCCTCGCCGGCCACCGCCCAGTGCGCTTCGCCGGCCGGGATGAGGGTGACCTCGCCCGCCGCCACCGTGAACGGCGCGCCGCCGCTCTCGCCGCGCAGCGAACCGTGCGTGATCAGGGAGAGTTCCTCCGCCGCGTGCGCGCTGGTGCCCTCGCCCGGGACGCGCTGGCCCGGCGCGAGGCGGACGCTGCCGGCCCGCAGCGCCGCGCCGCCCCGTGGCGCCAGCTCCAGCAGCGTCCGCACGCCGGTGTCGGCCTCATCGCCTTCGAGCAGCGGCCAGCGATCCACGCCTCAGCCCCGGTGCCGGTGTACCGGCAGGTCTTCGGGCGGCAGAGGGTCCAGGCCCCGGATCAGGTCGGACGCCTTCTCGGCGATCATCATCACCGGCGCGTAGATGTTCGCGTTGGTGACGTGCGGCATCACCGAGGCGTCGACCACGCGCAAGCCTTCCGTGCCGTGCACGCGCATGGTGGTCGGGTCCACCACCGCCGTAGCGTCGCTAGCCGGTCCCATCTTGGCGGTGCAGGAGGGATGCAGCGCCGTCTCGGCGTCCTTGGCGACCCAGTCGAGGATCTGCTGATCGGTCTCGACCTCCGGACCGGGCGACAGTTCGCCGGCGTCGTACGGCGCGAACGCCGGTTGCGACATGATCTTGCGGGCCGTGCGGATCGCCTCGATCCATTCGCGCCGGTCGCG
>JBBDSD010000013.1:0-2318 GCA_040905065.1 Trueperaceae bacterium
CGCCGCCGGAGGGCACCGAGGCGATCGCGCCCCCGGATCCGCCCGATCCACCGCGCCCGCCGGGCCGTGGCGCCACGCGTCCGGACGCCAGGTTCTCCGGCACCTCTTCGGCCCCGTAGCCGTCGACCACGACCCGGTCCACGCGGGCGCCGAGCGCCTGTTCGATCTGCCGCAGCTGCTTGCCGTCCTCGCGGGTGAGCAGCGTGTAGGCGTCGCCGCTCCGTTCCGCGCGGCCGGTGCGACCGAGGCGGTGCGTGTAGGCGTCGGAGGTGTCGGGAATGTCGTAGTTCATGACGTGCGAGACGCGGGAGACGTCGATGCCGCGGGCGGCGATGTCGGTCGCCACCAGGATCTGGATCTTGCCCTGGCGGAAGTCGTCCAGCGCCCGCTGCCGCGCGTTCTGCGACATGTTGCCCTGCAGCGCCGCGACGTCGAAGCCGTCCCGGTTCAGTTGCTGCGCCAGGCGTTTGGCGCGGTGCTTGGTGCGGGTGAACACCAGGGTCGAGCCGGCGCCGACGTCGTCGAGCAGCTTGCGGAGCAGGTCGGTCTTGCGCTCGGTGCCGGTGGGGTACATCGCGTGCGCGACCGTGTCCGCCGGGCGGCTGCGCGCGATCTCGACCGTGAACGGGTCGCTGAGGATCGCGTCGGCCAGGTGCCGAATCTCGGCCGGCATGGTGGCCGAGAAGAGCAGCCGCTGCGCGTCCTTCGGCACCGCCTTGACGATGGCGCGCACGTCGGGCAGGAAGCCCATGTCGAACATGTGGTCGGCCTCGTCCAGGACCAGCACCTCGACGCGGGACAGGTCGGCGTCCCCTTCGCGCATGTGGTCCAGCAGGCGGCCGGGGCAGGCGACGATGACGTCTGCCCGGCCGCGCAAGGCGCGAAGCTGGGGGTTCTTGCCGACGCCGCCGTAGACGGTGGCGCTACGGATGCCGGTCTTCTGGCCCAGGGTGGTGATCTCGCCGTGAATCTGTTCCGCCAGTTCGCGCGTGGGGGCCACGATCAGGCCGCGCACCTTGCCGCGCGGGCCGTCCAGCAGGCGCTGAAGCATCGGCAGCACGAAGGCGGCCGTCTTGCCGGTCCCGGTCTGGGCCAAGCCCAGCACGTCGCGGCCGCGCAGGACCTCGGGAATGGCGTCGCGCTGGATGGGGGTGGGGGTTTCGTAGCGTGCTGCGGCGATGCCCGCGGTGACGCGGGCGTCAAAATCGAACGATGCGAAGGACATGCAGGGGGTGCCTCTCTCGGCTAGATGCGTCCAGCCAAGTCGCACTCCTGGCAGGTGGGGAAACGTCGTACAAAGCAGCACCCTACGCCGCGAGGCGCAGGGTGCATGTCGTGCGGGCGTCGCAGGCCCGGATCGGCAAGCCGATCAGGCGTCGGCACGACCGATCACGTAGGTCATGGCGCCACCCTCCAGCACGCAGACGTGCGGCCGGATCAGCAGCATCGCGGTGCGCTCGTGGGGGGCCACCAGCCGCTCGACCGGTTCCATGGTGTGCAGGTCGTGCACGGTGCCCAGCAGGGTGCCGTCCGGCACGACGGTGCCGATGGCGTCCTGGCGCAGTTCGGGGACCAGCACGCCGCCTCGCGTGGGGCGCACGACCGACAGGTCGCGGACCGGCAGGGACGGCGTCTCCGGCGCGGCCAGCCGGGGCGTCAGCACGCCCGCTTCGGCAAGGATCCGCTCGACGCCGTCGGCCAGGCGGTCGCGCCAGCGAAGCTCGTCGACCGAGCGTCCGCCCATCTCGACGGCCACGATCTTCGAGCCGCGCTCGGAGACGTGCCCGGCGAGGTTCCCGGTCCGGATCGGCATGTCCACCACGAACGGCGCGCCGACCGCGTCGGCGTACGCTTCGGAGCCCGGGAAGCGAAAGGTGAAGGCGTTGACGCACCAGCTCCCGCCGCCGTGCAGGTCGATCAGCAGGTCGCTGCCGTCGACCAGGTCGGCCAGGGTCACGGCGAGGCGTTCGGTGTGCGACCCGTCGGCCTTGCCCGGGAAGGTGCGGTTCAGGTCCAGGCGGTCGAGGGGCGAGGTGCGGGCGTCGTCGGCGATCGAGGTCGGGTTCGCCGCCAGCACGACGCGCAGGCGACCGGTCAGGTCGGACCCGGGCCGCTGCAGCGCGCGGCGCACGGCCAGGGCGCTCCACGGCCCCTCGTCGCCGTGGACGCCGCAGGTGACGGTCACCAGCGGGCCGCCGTCGCCGATCTCGGTCCAGCGGATCGGGACGGTGCCTTGCTGCGGATCGCCGGGCAGGTCCACCTGATTCCAGGTGGCGTCGTGAAGCAGGTCGTGATCGGGCATGGGGTCTCCGTTCGGT
>JBBDSD010000013.1:2328-6371 GCA_040905065.1 Trueperaceae bacterium
AGCGACGTTGAGGGGCGAGAGGCGAGCGGTCGCTCGGCGGCCGCATCGTCAGCGGAGCGATCATGACATGAAACCAGATTTCACGTATACTTCGACGCGTACCTTCGGATGACGTCGTTCGCACGGCGCGCCCGGACCGAAGGCCGGTTCCTGGCCCCGATCGATCGACGCTCCGGAGCGACGATGCACGACCGAACGCTTCGCGGACGTGGGGATCCGTACGCGAAGGTCGAATCCCGGATCCCCATCTCACGGCGGCCGCCTCCCACGTTCGTGGAGCCGGCGCCCAGAAGGAGCATGCCATGAACGTGACGTACGACTTTTCCGGACGCGTGGTCATCATCACCGGCGCCGCGCGCGGCGTGGGCCGGGCGATGGTCCGCCAGTTCGTCGACGTGGGCGCCAAGGTGGTCGCGGCCGACCGCGACGAAGCGGGTCTGATGGAGACCGTCGACGGCCTCGGCGACGCGGCGCACGCGATCGTCGGCGACGTCAGCCAGGTCGACGGCGCCAAGGCCATCGTCCAGGCCGCCTTCGATGCCTTCGGCCGCCTGGACGTCTGCGTGAACAACGCGGCCGTCGCGCCGCACGCGTCGCTCTTCGACGAGAAAGTCGAGGTCTGGGACACCGTCTACGCCGTCAACTGTCGCGGCACCTTCCTGATGACGCAGGCCGCCGGGCGCGCGCTTCGCGACCAGGGTGAAGGCGGACGGATCATCAACTTCTCGAGCGGCGTCTCCAACCGCGGCTCGGCCGGCGCGGCCGCCTACGCCAGCAGCCGGGCGGCGACCGAGAGCTTCACCCGCGTCGCCGCGATCGAGCTCGCCGTGCACGACGTGTTGGTGTCGTGCGTCAGCCCCGGCCTGATCGACACGCAGCCCAAGCCCCTTCCGCCCAGCATGAAGGAAGGCCTGGCCAAGCGGATCCCGACGCTGCCCCTGGCCCGCGCCGGTGAACCGGAAGAGGTCGGCAACCTGGTGATGTGGCTGGCGTCGGACGCCTCGAGCTACGCGGTCGGTCACGTCTACGCCGTCGACGGTGCGGCGGGCATCGGCACGCGCGCCGGGCACGACATCATCGACGACGACATCCGGTACGACTGGGTCACGGGTCGCAAGCGCGACTGACGCGCGCGGGTCCGGCGGGGACGCATCGCGTCCTCGCCGAACCGTGTAAAGGAGCTTGGCCAGGTGCCGAACGTACTGATCTGCAGCTATCTCGAACCCGAGCACGTCGACGCCATCGCGGCCGTGGACGACGCCGTGCAGGTGACCTACCGCCCCGACCTGATCCCCGCACCGCGCTATCCGGCCGACCACATCGGCGCGCCGTTCGAACGCACGCCGGAGCAGGCCGAAGCGTGGACGGCCCTCATGCGCGAGGCGGAGGTGCTCTTCGACTTCGACTACACCGATCCGAGGCTGCTGCTTCGCGAAGGCGGCAACGTGCGCTGGGTCCAAGCGACCAGCGCAGGCATCGGTCGCTTCGTGGAACGCTACGACCTGCATGGCTCGGGTGCCATCCTGACCACGGCGGCGGGCGTGCACGCGCGACCGCTGGCCGAGTTCGTGCTCTGGGGCATGCTGTCGTTCGCCAAAGGCTACCCCCAGGCGCGGCGGCAGCAGCGGGCGCACGTCTGGGAGCGGTTCGTGGGCGCCGAGATCCACGGGTCGACTTTGGCCGTGATCGGCCTAGGTTCGATCGGTCGCGAAGTGGCCCGGCAAGCGCGCGCGCTCGGTGCGCGCGTGGTGGGCACCAAGCGCACCGTGGACGGCGTCGATCCGAACGAGCTGAACGTCGACGAGGTGCGCCCCTGGACGGAGACGAAGGCGATGTTGGCCGAGGCCGACTACGTCTGCCTGGTGGCGCCGCACACGGCCGAAACCGAGGGCATGTTCGACGACGCCATGTTCGCCGCCATGAAACCCGGCAGCGTGCTGATCAACATCGGGCGTGGCGCGCTGGTCGACGACGACGCCATGCGTCGCGCGCTCGATGACGGTCCGCTGGCCGGCGCCGTGCTGGACGTGGCGCCGATCGAGCCGTTGCCGGCCGACCATCCCCTCTGGGACCGCGACGACGTGATCCTCTTCCCGCACTCGGCGAGCACCTCGCTGCGCGAGAACGAGCGGCTCACGGACCTGTTCGTCCGCAACCTCAGGGCGTTCCTCGACGACCGTCCGATGACCAACGTCTACCAGCACGACCGGCTGTACTGACGCGCCGTCGCCGTCGGTCCGCGTCGAGTGCGCAGAAGCACTGCGCGATTGACACGGCCCGGCGCGAGCGCTACTCTGACCCATGGGCAATGAAACTCGGTTTCACGTGTTCGCGGTGACGGTCATCGCGGCCGAGGTCGGTCGATCGGCGCCCATGCCCCCGTCCATCTCCCCAAGGAGGCACCACCCATCATGAACTTTTCCCTTCGGTCCATCGCTGCGCTCGCCGCCGCGATCGTTCTGGGCATCGCCAGCGTCGCCATGGCGCAGAGCACCCTGACGATCGCGCGTCCGGCGGACGTCACGGACCTCAATCCGTTGCGAAACGCCAACAACGCCACTAGCGAAGTCACCTACCAGATCCACGAGGGCCTCACCACCTTCTCGCCCGACGTCGAGATCCAGCCCGCGCTGGCCACCGACTGGGAACTGCTGGACGACGGGGTCACCTGGCGCCTGTCCTTGCGCGAAGGCGTGACGTTCCACACCGGCAACCCGTTCAACGCCGAGGTCGTCAAGTGGAACATCGAGACGATGCTGGATCCCGAGGATCCCGGCGTCGCGTCGGGCCTGTTCGCGAACGTCGTCGAGGTCCGCGTGGTCGACGAGTACACCGTCGACGTCGAGCTGGAAGCCCCCAACGGCGTGTTCACCGCGCTGCTGGCCGCCCCGCTCATGGTGATGATGGACATGGAGCACTGGATGGAACTGGGCGAAGATGCGTACGCCCGCAATCCCAGCGGCACCGGCCCGTTCCAGTTCGAGAGCTGGGATCCCGGTAGCACCGTGGTGCTCAGCGCTAACGAGGACTACTGGGGCGACGTTGGCGCCGAAGTCGACCGCGTCGAGTTCGTCACCATCCCCGAGGACTCCGCCCGCGTGGTGGCGCTCCGCACCGGCGAGGTCGACATCGCCTTCACGGTGCCTGCCGACCAGATGGCGGACCTCGAACGGCGCGACGGCATCGAAGTCGTGCGTACGCCCACCTTCCGCACCGTCTTCATCGGCATGAACACGCAGAACCCGAAGCTCGAGCAGGACGTGCGGCACGCGCTGTCGCACGCCATCAACCGCGACCAGATCTCGACCATCATCGGCGACAACGGCTCGCCCGCTGTCGGCCACGGTCCGGAAGCCGCGCTCGGCTTCTACGACCACAGCCTGCCCTACGACGTCGAGCTCGCGAACGAGCTGCTGGACAACGCCGGCTGGGAGATGGGCAACGACGGCTGGCGCACCAAGGACGGCGAGCGCCTGACGCTGTCGATCCTGGCGCGCAACGTCAACCCCGGCGAAGTCGACGCGCTGCAGGTCGTGCAGCTGCAGTGGCGCGAGATCGGCGTGGAGCTGCAGATCGAACTGGTCGACCGCGCCGCCTGGGTGTCCACCATGAACGCGGGCGCCGAACGCTGGGCCGAGAACCGCGAAGTCAGCGACCACACCCTGTGGGCGTCCGGCTCCGGCATCCGCACCGGCGAAGTCGGCTACCTCTCGAACCGGCCGCTCTGCCAGCAGACCACCCGCAACTGGTTCGTGCTCGACTGCAACCCCGAGTACGACGAAGCGTTCGCGCAGTCGCAGGCCCCCATCTCGATGGAGGAGCGCGTGGCTGGCTACGAGCGTATGGGCGAGATCATCAAGGAGTGGCAGCACCGCATCCCGCTGTTCCACATCCAGAGCAACATCGCCCACCGCGACAACGTGAGCGGCTTCGTCGTCAACCCGCAGGACATGCTGAACCTGCGCGGCGTGAGCGTCGACTGAGCACGTCGCCCATCGCCTAGACTACGGTCCAGGCGACGGCACTCCGGAGCGCAGCGTACG
>JBBDSD010000013.1:6381-13609 GCA_040905065.1 Trueperaceae bacterium
CCCCCCCCCGCGGCCGCTCCCACGCGATGGCGCTAAGGAGCCACCCCCGATGCTGGTCTTCGTCGTCAAACGACTTACCGAACTGATCCCCGTCCTGTTCGGGGTCCTGCTGATCACCTTCGCCGTGACCCGCTTCACGCCCGGCGACCCCGCCGTGCTGCTCGCCGGCGAGGACGCCGACGAGGCGCTGATCGAGGCGACGCGCGCGCGGCTGGGCCTGGACCGCCCGATCCC
Source organism: Trueperaceae bacterium (assembly GCA_040905065.1). Taxonomy (GTDB): domain Bacteria; phylum Deinococcota; class Deinococci; order Deinococcales; family Trueperaceae; genus SLSQ01. The sequence continues at coordinate 6,616 of JBBDSD010000013.1, forward strand.
GACGCAGTTCGCCTTCTACGTCGGCAACGCCTTGCAGGGCGACCTGGGACGCTCGTACTCCCGCAACGTGCCCGTCACCGAGCTGATCGGCCGGGCGCTGGTGCCCACCGCCAAGCTCGCCGCGATCGCGATGGTGATCACGATCTTCGTAGGGATCCCGCTCGGCATCGTCTCGGCCGTCCGGCCCGACGGGCTCATCGACCTGACGGCGCGCGTGATCGCGCTGATCGGCGTGTCGATCCCGAACTTCTTCTTCGGTCTCTTGCTGATCCTTCTCTTTTCGCTGCAACTCGGGCTTTTACCTTCCTACGGCGCGGGATCGTGGAGGCACCTCATTCTTCCCGGCATCACGCTCGGCACCTTCTCGGTGGGCCTGATCGCGCGTCTGACCCGGGCCAGCATGTTGGACGTGCTGGGTCAGGACTACATTCGGACGGCCCGCGCCAAGGGCCTCGCCGGCATGACGGTGGTGTACAAGCACGGCCTCCGGAACGCCGCCATCGCCATCGTCACGATCCTGGGCCTCAACCTGGGCAGCCTGCTGTCGGGGTCGGTGCTCACCGAAGTGGTGTTCGCGTATCCCGGCTTCGGGCGCCTGATCGTCGACGCTATCTTCGATCGCGACTACGCCCTGGTGCAGGGAACCATCCTGGCGATCGCGCTGGTCTACGTGCTGGTGAATCTGCTGGTGGACATGCTGTACGCCGTCGTCGACCCTAGGATCCGGGTCGGATGAGGAAGCGCCTGGTGAGCAACCCCATCCTGCGCGAACTGCTGCGCAGCCGGATCGCGCAAGTCTCCGCGGTCATCACGCTTCTGTACGTCATCGTTGCGGCGTTCGGTCCCCAGATTGCCCCGTACGACCCGACCGAGATGCTCACGCTGCCACGACAGGGTCCGTCGGCCGAGCACTGGTTCGGCACCGACGAGATCGGGCGCGACATCTTCAGCCGCATGCTGGTCAGCGCCCGCGTGGCGATGACCGTCGGGTTCGTGGCGGTCGGTATCGGCCTGGTCGCTGGTGGTGTGCTAGGCGTGATCGCTGGCTTCTTCCAGGGCTGGATCGACTCGGTGATCATGCGGTTCATCGACGTGCTGCTCGCCTTCCCCGGCATCCTGCTCGCGTTGGCGGTGATCACCTTCCTTGGCCCGGGTCTGGTCAACACCATGATCGCGATCGGTATCGGCGGCATTCCTGGATACGCCCGTCTGGCGCGCGGCGAGGTGCTCTCGCTGATCGAACGCGATCACGTCGTGGCCGCTCGTTCGTTGGGTGCGCGCAACCTGCGCCTGATGGCGAAGCACCTGTTCCCGCTGCTGGTCTCGTCGCTCCTGGTCTACTCCACCGCGGCGCTCGCGCGGGCGATTCTCGCCGAGGCCGGACTCAGCTACCTCGGGCTCGGCGTGCAGCCGCCCGAACCGTCGTGGGGCGGCATGATCTCGAGCGGGCAGCGGTTCTTTCTGACCGCGCCGTTCATGGCGATCTACCCCGGAACGGCGATCATGATGCTGGTGTTCGCGCTGAACCTGCTCGGCGACGTACTGCGCGACGCCCTGAACCCAGCTTTGCGCCGCTCGCGCTGACCACCCCCACGCCCTCCCGAAAGGAAGTCTCGATGTCCCACCCCGAACGCGACACGCCCGCCCTGCACGGCGTCTACCCGATCCTGCCCACCCCGTTCCTGGACGACGGTTCGCTGGACGTGCCCAGCCTGGAGCGCCTGATCGACTACCAGCGCCAGGTGGGCGTGCACGGCGTGGCCATCCTCGGCTTCATGGGCGAGGCGCACAAGCTGTCCGAAGCCGAACGCGCGACGGTGGTGCGCACCGTGGTCGAGCGTGCCGGCACCGATCTGGCCGTCTGGGTCGGCGTCCGCGCGCTGGGCACGGCCGGCACGGTCGAACAGGCGGTCGCCGCCGAACAGGCGGGCGCCTCGGCCGTGTTCGTGGCGCCGGTCGAGCCGCAGAACGACGAGGCGCTCTACCGCCACTTCCGGACCGTGGCCGAGTCGATCTCGATCCCGGTGGTGCTGCACGACTACCCGGCGTCGTTCGGCCTGACCCTGTCGGTCGACCTGGTGGCCCGCCTCGCCCGGGACGGATTCGCGCCGTACATCAAGGCCGAGGACCCCCCGGTGCTGCAGAAGATGACGCAGGTGCTGCAGAAGTCCGGTGGCACGATCGGGGTGTTCGGCGGGCTGGGCGGTACCTACTTCCTGGAGGAGCTTCAGCGCGGTGCGGTCGGGATCATGACCGGCCTGGCGTACCCCGAGGTGCTGCTGACCATTTACGATCGCTTCCGCGAGGGGGACGTACGCGGCGCGACCGAAGCGTTCGATCGGTTCATTCCCTACATCCGCTACGAGTTCCAGCCGAAGATCGGCTTGGCCTACCGTAAACAGATCTATCACCGCCGGGGCCTGTTCACGAGCACGCACGTGCGGGCACCGGGCCTGCAGATCGACGAGGCCAGCCGCGACGAGCTCGAAGCGATCCTGACGCGGGTCGGGTTGCCGCTGGGTCCCGGCGTCGCCGAGATCTGATCGGTTCGGCTTGGATCGCGTCGCGCGACGCGATCCAAGCCGAACCGAGCGTCGCTCGGCAAACGCTGCAGCGCGTCCGCACGAAAGAAGGAGGGGTTCCGGACGCATCCGGAACCCCTCCTTCTCGTTACCGATCTTGGGCCGGCGTCGCGCAGCGGCGCGATAGGCGCGCGTGCTACGCGACATCGGTCGATCCGTGATCAGTAGCGGTCGCGGCCGCCGCCGCCGCGCGCGGCGCCCTCGGCCTTCTTGGTGACCGAGACGTTCTGCGCCTGCGGGCCCTTCTGGCCCTGACCCACGGTGAACTCGACTTCGTCGCCCTCGTCGAGGGTCTTGAAGCCTTGTCCCTGAATCGCGCTGAAGTGCACGAAGAGATCGTCGCCGCCGTCGGTCGGAGCGATGAAGCCGAAGCCCTTTTCGTTGCTGAACCACTTGACGTTGCCTGTAGCCATGATGCTTTCCTCACTGCCCGCGTCCCTCGGGATCGGGGCACTACGATATCTGCGGAAGCGCTCTTCGCTTCCGGTGTTACGAAAAAGGCCTTCTTCGACGATCTTCGGAACCTTGGGCAGCATAGTGCACCGAGGCAGGGAAGCGCAAGGGGTGGAGCGACGCGACGGTCGGCGTTCGCGTCATCCGTTCGCATCACCACGCTCGGGCGCGTCGCCGACGGCGGACACGGTTCGCACGGTGCCGGTACCCGCATCGGCGGCTCGGTCCAGGCCGCCGCGCGCCCAGCCCGCGATGCGGGTGACGCTGGCGTCCAGTTGCCGTAGCAGCGTCAACAGCTCCAGGTGGTGCGACGACGATCCGCGCGACTCGGGGAGCTGCGCCTCCAACCGGCTCAGGTGCGCCACCCGCATGCGGGCCACCCAGCGCTCCAGATCGGGACGACCGTCCAGTACCTCGTCCGCCATCGACGGATCGCCGGTGGCGAGGGCGGTGAAGGCGCCCCGCATCCTGTGCAGGACGCGCGCTCCGGTCTCTACCAGCTCCTCGCGTCCCTCGCGGCTGAACTCCAGCCCGGCGTCGCGCAATCGCTCCTCCCGGCGCAGCATGCGGCGGATCTGGTCGCCCATGTGCTCGAGCTCGGTGGCGACCAGCAGCAACCGCTCGCTGCCGGCGTCCTCGCCGTGCCGCCGTCGCAACGTTGCCAGGTAGTCCACCACGGCGACCGTGAGGGCGTCGACCTTCGCTTCGCGAGCTCCGATCGGTTCGTGCGACCACTGGCCGGTCTTCAGGCCGTCGACCGCCAGTTCGGTCATCACCATCACCTGGTCGCTGATGCGCACCGACTCGCGCTGCACCAGCGCGATCGCCAGCGAGGGACGCTCGAGCGCGTCGCTGCGGAGGTACTTCGGGCCGGTCGGCTCGTCGCGCTGCGGAAGCAGACGCGCGGCGAGGGTCGCGAGGGCGCCTGCGAGGAGCGTGCCGGGCAGGGCGATGGCCACGTTGAACAGGGTGTGCGCGTTGGCGATCTGGCGTGCACCGTCGCCGCCCAGTGCGGCGATGGCGGTCGCGACCGGTGCGGCGGCGGCGACCACCGCGACGGCGCCGATCGCCTTGGCGACGATGTGCATCAGCGCCACCCGCTGGGCGGGCACGTCCAAGTTGCGCGCGGCCAGCAGCGGAAGGACGGTGCCGCCGACGTTCCCGCCCACCACCAGCGCCAACGCGGTCGGCAAGGCGACGCCCCCCGCGGCGTACAGGCCCAGTGCGACGGCGGTCACGCCGTTCGTGCTGGACAGCAGGGCGCCTAGCACGGCGCCGACTAGGGCCACGGCCAGGGGTTGTCGCTCGGCGGTCTCGACCAGCAGCGCGAACAGCTCGCTGCTTCGCAGCTCGGATACCGAGCCGACGGTGACGTCCAGGCCGAAGAAGAGCAGCCCGGCGCCGATCAGGAGGCCCCCGATCTCGCGCGTCCGCTTCCAGCTGGCCAACACGAAGCCGATACCGACCAGCGGGATGGCGGCGCCCGCCACGTCGAAGGCGGCCAGTTGGATGGCCAGCGTCGCGCCGACTTTCGATCCCAGCGACATGGCGATGCCTTCGCGCACGGCGACCAGCCCGGTCGCCACCAGGCCGAGGGTGGTGACGGCGGTGGCAGTCCCGCTCTGGGTGGCGGCGGAGACGGCGCTGCCGGTCAGCAGTGCCCGCCACGGCCCCTTGGTGGCACCGGACATGGCGCGGCGCATGCGGGGACCGGAGAGGGCCTGCAGCGCCTTGGCGATCCGGTCGATGCCCAGCAGGAACAGGGCGAGGCCACCGAGGGTGGTCAGCATCGTGGCGCGTCGTTCCGGGGAGCGTGCCTGGTCGGTCGGTGCATGGTCTCCGTTCCTCGAGCGTCCCGTGCGGCGGGGAGGCGGGTCGGCAACGGGCGCCGTCGCGATCCGCTCCCCGTGCCGTCAGGCTATCAGGCCGTTCGTCGCGCCATGGCCGTCAGGAACGGGGGCGAGCGCGACGTCGGATTACGCCGCCATGACGTGCAGCACCTATCGTACGGCTGCGAGTCCCGAACTCGCGACCGCACGAAGGGTAGGGGGTTGCCGTCGCCGAACGCCTCATATTATAGTCGTCTAGACAACACCGAAGTCGGAGGGAGGGATCGTGCGTCGACCGGACGTGCCCATGTACGCCCGCATCGAGCGGGACCTGCGCCAGGCGATCGCCAGCGGCGACCTGCCGCTCGGGAGCCGCGTGCCCAGCGAAGACGCGCTGTGCCGCAGCTACGACGTCTCGCGCATGACGGCGCGACAGGCGCTCTCGCGTTTGGCCGACGCCGGCCTGCTGATCCGTCGGCAGGGAATCGGCACGTTCGTGGCGCAGACCAAGGTGGCGCGGGTGGCCGGTCGGCTGCTCGGCTTCCACGAGGATGCGGTGGCGCACGGCCTCGACCCTTCGACGCAGGTGTTGCAACGACGGGAGGAACCAGCCGGCCCGGGCGACGCCGCCCTGCTGGAGTGCGACCCGGAGGCGACCGTGCTGCGCGTCGATCGGCTGCGCTTCCACGGTGACCTGCCGATCGGACGCAACCAGGTCGTCGTCGCGCCCGCGTTGGTGGCGACGTTCGCCGATCTCGACTTCGCCGGCTCGTTCTACCAGGGGGCGGAACGACGGCTGGGGATCGAGATCGAGGACGCCGAGACCACGGTCGAAGCGGTGGCGACCGAACCGGACGTCGCGGAGCTGCTAAACGTCCGGCCCGGAGATCCGCTGCTTCGGACCACCCGCGTCACCCGCCTGACCGGTGGGCGCCTGCTCGGCCTGACCCGGACCCTGTACCGCGGCGACCGCTACTACCTGTCGCTCACCATCCGCAAGGACCCGCCCGCCATGCTGGGGTGAGTCCCTCCACCCATCGCCTCTCGTCCATCCGTCCCCCTTCGCCCCTCTGCTCGTAAGGAGCCCATCCATGCATCACCTGAGAACCGTACTTCGCACCCTGGCCGCCCTCGGCCTGATCGCCGCCCTCTCCAGCGCGTTCGCGCAGGAGTGCCCCCGCGGCGAGCTCGACGACCGCTTCTGCGACCGCGACGGCGACCTGCTCGCCGACCGGCCGGACGACGCTTCGGATCTGCTCGATCCCAGCACGCTGATCTTCACCTACGCCCCGACCGAGGACCCGGCCGTCTACCAGGACGTGTTCGGCGAGTTCATGGACTACCTGTCGGAGATGACCGGCAAGCCGGTGCAGTACTTCCCGGTCCGCAGCTACGCCGCCCAGGTCGAAGCGATGCGCGCTGGGCGCCTGCACGTCGCCGGCTTCGCTGCCGGTGCGGTGCAGGAGGGCGTGAACACCGCCGGCTTCCACCCGATGGCGATGATGGTCGGCGACGGCGGCAGCTTCGGCTACGAGATGGAGATCATCGTGCCGGCCGGTAGCGACATCCAGTCGCTCGCGGACCTGGCAGGCCGCCAGCTGGCGTTCGTGTCCCAGACCAGCAACTCCGGCTTCAAGGCACCGTCGGCGCTGCTGTTCGACGAACTGGGTCTGAAGCCCGACGAGGGCTACCAGACCGCCTTCTCCGGCGGCCACGACAACAGCATCCTGGGCGTCGTGAACGGCGACTACGAAGCTGCCGCCATCGCCAGCTCGGTGATGGACCGGATGATGGCCCGTGGCCTGCTGTCGGAGGAGGACGTCGACATCATCTACACCTCGCAGACCTTCCCCTCCACCGCCTACGGCGCCGCGTACGACCTGACGCCCGAACTGTACGACGCCGTGCGCGAAGCGTTCCTCACCTTCGACTGGACCGGAACGGCGCTGGACGCCGAGTTCCAGGACGTCAACACGTGGGGCGCCATCGGCTACCAGGAGGACTGGGACGTGCTGCGCCGCATCGCCGCCGCCTCGGCCGAGCTCGACTGACGAGCGCCGCACGCGGTCCGTCGCGGCGTGCGCGCGGCAGCGGACCGGTTCGTGGGGGGGGGGGGGGGGGGGGGGGGGG
>JBBDSD010000014.1:0-2203 GCA_040905065.1 Trueperaceae bacterium
CCGCTCCGCTGCAGCGGAGCGGCAGGCTGCTGCTGCTGGAGGCGGAGAGCGAAAGCCACAAGCTGCGGTCCGGATCCCGCTCCTGGACGCCGTCGGCGGCCCTCGGTTGGGCGCACGAGCACGGGGTGCCGTGGTCAGCGACCGACGTGCTGGCCGGCCCGGAGCTTCGGGAACGAGCCCGCACGGTGGGGCGCGGTGCGTCGCTGCCGCGCCCCCGCGTTCGCTGGGTGACCAGCGACCTGGGCCGCACCCGCTCCTGGCCGCTCGGGGACGACCTGATCCGCGTGCTGAGGCAGGTGGCCCAGCGGGAGCGACAGGCGTTGGTGCTGGTGCCCCGGCGCGGCTACTCCGCGGCGCTCGGCTGTCGCGACTGCGGCGCAGCGGTGATGTGCCCGAACTGCGATCTGGCGCTGCGCTGGCACGCGCGCGACCGTCGCTTGCGCTGCCACCAGTGCGGCCACGCGGTGGCGCCGCCCGAGTTCTGTCCGGCCTGCGGCGGTCTCGATCTGGAGGCGCAACGCGCGGCCGGTAGCGAGTGGGTGCTGCGGGCGTTGGCGGACGCGATCCCCGACCTTCCGCGGGTCCGCTACGACGGCGACGTGCGGGAGCCGCTGACCGACCTGGCGGCCGGAGCGCCCGGCGTGCTGGTCGGGACCAGCGCGGTGCTGCGGCTGCCGACGCTGCCGGTGGTGTCGCTGTTGGCGGTGACGCAGATCGACGGTGCCCTGCACGCCGACGACTTCCGGGCCGACGAGCGCGTGCTGCGGACGCTGCTGGCGCTGCAGGAGATCGCCGGCGAGCGCGCGCCGCTGGGCGTGATCCAGACGTACGCCCCGGACCATCCGGTGCTCCGCGCCGTCGCCAGCGGCGATCCGGACCGCGCGACCGCCGCCGTCGAGGGCATGGAGGCGCGCCGCCGCGCGTTCGGCTACCCCCCGTTCGGACGCTTGGCACGGATTCAGTTGTCCGCGCGGCGGGAGGGGGACGCCTGGGAGGCCGCGACCGAGATCGTCGGTCGCCTTCGCACCGCCGGAGCCGACCCATCCGACCTGCTGGGGCCCGCACCGGCTCCGGTGGCGCGCGTCCGCGGCCGATCGTTGGTGCACCTCCTGCTCCGCAGTCGCGACGAGGACGGCCTGCACCGGCTCCTGTCCGGCGGGATCGCCGAAGGTCTTCGCGCGGTGCAGGTCCGCGTCGACGTGGACGCGCGCGACATCGGCGAGGTGCTCGACTGAGCAGCTCTACGGAGCGGGTCGACGGGCCCGCTCGACGGGGTCGCTCGACCGGGGCCAGCGTTCCGGAGTCGGCCGCCTTCTCACGCAGGACGGCTACCATGGGCGGGAGATGGCGATGCTGAGCAACAAACGCGCCCGATTCGACTACGATCTTCTGGACCGCTTCGAGGCGGGCCTGCGCCTGACCGGCAGCGAGGTGAAGTCGCTTCGGCAGGGCGGCGGCAGCCTGGCGGAAGCGTTCGTGCGCAGCGCCAACGGCGAGCTGCTGCTCGAGGGGATGCACGTGCCCGAGTACGAGCAGGCCAGCTACAACAACCACGAGCCGCGTCGCAGCCGCAAGCTGCTGTTGAAGCGGCGCGAGATCACCGAGATCGAGAAGGGCCTCGCGCGCGGCGGGCTCACCTGCGTGCCCACCCGCCTGTACTTCAAGAACGGTTGGGCGAAGGTCGAGATCGCCCTGGCTCGCGGCCGGAAGAAGCACGACAAGCGCCGCGCCGATGCGGAGAAGGACGCGAAGCGTCAGATCGATCGGTATCTGGGGTCCTGAGGTGCCGTCGCAGCTACGTCGTCACGATCGCCGACGCCTCTGGATCCTCGCCGCAGCGCTCGCGATGGTCCTCGGATCGCTCGCCGTGGGGCAGACCCAGTTGCGGATCGACGGCCGCCCGGCCGGCGAGGTCCGGACCGACCTGCTGCCCGGGACCTCCTACGCTCCGCTGGACGCCGTCGCGACCGGACTGGGCGGGCGCGCGTCGGCACCTCCCGGCAACGATAGCGCCGCCCTCACCGTCGGCGGGCACGTGCTGGTCCTCGACGTGGTCGAGCAGGGCACCTCGCCGCGCCTGCCGGGCGCGATCCGCCTGAACGGCCGTCCGGTCGGTGATCTGGCGGCCGTGCGCGGCGACGATGCGGTGTGGGTACCGGTCGCCGCGCTGGTACGCGCCCTGGGAGCGCAGGTCGCATTCTTG
>JBBDSD010000015.1:0-5031 GCA_040905065.1 Trueperaceae bacterium
CTCGGGCGTCGCGCAGGCGGGGTCGCTGATCGGCATCTCCACCAGCGTGGTGACGCCGCCTGCGGCCGCGGCCGCGGTGCCGGAGTCGAAGTCCTCGCGGTCGGGACGCTCGGGGGCGCGGCAGTGGAAGTGCGTGTCGACGATGCCCGGCAGCACCAGCTTGCCGTTCGCGTCGCACGTGGCGAGCGCCGGACCCAGGTCCCCCGGGGCGGTACGCGCGACCACGCGGCCGCCGCGTACGCCGAGATCGACACGGCGTCGGCCGTGCGGGCCGACGACGGTGCCCCCCGTGACGGCGAGGTCCAGCGGTGGTTCGCTCACGACGTCGTCCTGCCCGGGAACCGTGGGGGACGGTCGCGATGGGCTCTTGGGCTCGGACGGTACGGTCGTGGCATCGGGGCCTTTCAGGTGCGGGCGCGGGGGCGTGGGGCGCCCGGCCTGCGGGCGAACCGGTGCTGCCGACGCGCGCGGGCCGGCGTCGTCCCCTGAGCCCGCCGCATTGTCGACAATCGACAGGGTGAGAATAGGCAGGGACGCGGTGCGGTGTCAAGTGCGCAAGCCTCCGCCCGCGTCGAGCGGCCGAGGTTGGCCACTGTCGACAATCGACATTTCATGCTATCAATGGGGCAGGTACCCGTGAGGACGATTCCCGTCGCGGCACGACGCGACGGCCGAGGATCGCCCGGTCCTGCGCTCCGATCGTCGCGTCCGACGGTCCCCGTGCGCAGGCACCCCACGGGCAGACGCGGGAGGTTCCGCCTCCCGGGCCGCATGGCCGACCTCCGAGGCGACCTGCGGCCGCAAGCGCACCAGGTCCGCTCCCGAAGCGGAGAAAGGCAGGTCCCCCGTGAAGAACGTCCACGTCCAAGAGATCAAGCACATGGCCTTCGCCGTGAACGACGTCGAGAAGGCGCTCGAAGGGTACAAGCGCTGGCTCGGCGTGCCCGACGACGTCGGCGTCACGGACATGGCCAAGTCGCGCAACCGCGTCGCCCTGTTCGAGCTCGGCGGGGTCGAGTACCAGATCTCGCAGTCGATGGATCCGGACGGCCGCTTCGCGAAGTGGATCCGCGAGCGCGGCGGCGAGGGTTTGCACCACATCTGCTACACGGTGAGCGACATCGACGCCGCGCTGGAGGCCGCCCAGGAACAGGGCGCCACCCTCAAGGAGTGCGCCGCGTGCAAGGTGAAGGGCAGCCACGATCATCCCGAAGGCTGGGTCGCCTTCCTCGAACAGGACGTGGGCGGCATCGAAATCGAGTTCATGCAGGTGTACACCCACGAGCAGCTCGAAGAGCGCAAGCACGTCCAGGGCATCTGATGCCGCTCGCCGTTCCGCTCGCGAAACGGATCGCCCGGCTGGACCCGGTCGGCGACGCCGGAATGGCGTCGGCCGCACCGGTCCCCGCCGCCGCACGCGACGCCGCCATGGACGCTCTCGACCGCGGCGAGACGCACTACACCGATCGTCCCGGCATCGTTCCCCTGCGCGAACGTGTCGCCGAACGCCTCCAGGCCGATCACGGCGTGCAGGTCGATTCGAAGCAGGGCGTGGTGATTACCTGCGGCGTCACCGAAGCGCGCTTCGTGGCGGTGCAGCAGCTCCTGGCCAGCGGCGCCGGCACGGTGGTCGCGCTCGCCCATCCCGAACGGCTCGCCGGCGCCTGCGCCATCCGCGACGTGTCCCTGGTCGGCCCGGACGCGGATCCGTCCAGCCCGGTCCTGGTCTACCTGTGCGAAGGCGCCGACCCGGCGCAGCGCGACGCTTGGTTGGCCCGCGCTCAGGCGGCCGACTGGCCGGTCGTGGCCGAGGTCGGTCCCGGCTTCGACGGCCACCCGGCGGCGTACGGCCTGCACGACCGCACCGTCACCATCGGCGACGTCGGCACGCCGCACGGCGCCGAAGCGTGGCGGATCGGTTTCCTGGCGGCCCCCGCCGCGACCACCGGACCGCTGCGCGACTTCAAGCAGGCGCTCACCATCTGCACCACCAACGTCACGCAGTGGGGCGCGCTGGCCCTGATGGAGGCGACCGCATGACCCTGGACGAGATCCGCGCCCTGGACGGCGCGAAGTTGCGCTACGCCCTGATGGACCTGGCGAAGGGCGTTCCCGACGCGATCGCCCTGGGACGCGGCGACCCCGACCTGGCCACGCCCGACTTCGTGGTCGAAGCCGGCAAAGAGGCGCTGCGCCGCCCCGAGCAACCGCTGCAACCGGTCGCGGGCATGCCCGAGCTGCGGGCCGCGATCGCCGATCGCTCGGCCGCCGATCACGGCCGCTCCGCGGACGCCGAGCAGGTGCTGGTGACCACCGGCGGGCAGGAGGGCCTTTTCCTGATCATGTCGGCGCTGCTCGATCCGGGCGACGAGATCCTGGTCCCCGACCCGCGCTACACCAGCTACGACCAGGCGATCGAGCACGCCGGAGGCGTCAGCGTCACCGTGCCGACCCAACCGGAGGACGCGTTCGACCTGCGCGCCGACGCGATCGAGCCGCTGATCACCGACAAGACCAAGGCGCTGCTGCTGGTCAGCCCGTCCAACCCGACCGGCGGCATCGTGACCCGCGAGCAGGCGCAGAAGATCGCCGAACTGGCCAAGAAGCACGACTTCATCGTGATCGCCGACGAGATCTACGGCAAGTTCGTGTGGCCGCCGCACGAGCACGTGTCGATGGGCGCCCTGCCCGGCATGGAGGATCACGTCATCACCCTCTCCGGCTTCTCGAAAGCGTGGGCGATGACCGGCTGGCGCGTCGGCTACCTGATCGCGCCCAGCGACGCCATCGACGCCATGGCCCGCATCAAGGCGTCCACCACCGGGCCCGTCGCGAACGTCAGCCAGTCGGCGGCGCTGGCCGCGGCGCGTGGCAGCGACGCCTGCATCGACGCCTTCCGCGAGATCTACGCGGAACGCCGCGAGCTGCTGGGCCGCGGCCTGCGCGACATGGGACTCGACTACACCGATCCTCGCGGCGGCTTCTTCTTCTGGGCGGACAGCTCGTCAACCGGACTGCGCGCCCTCGAACTGTCGTACCTGCTGCTCGAGGAGGCCCGCGTGCTTGTCTTCCCCGGCACCGGCTTCGGCCAGCGGTGGAGCGACTACCTGCGCATCACCACGCTGCAACCGACCGACGTCCTGCGCGAAGCGATCGAACGCATGACGCCGGTCGTCCAGCGCTACGCGAGCGAAGCGAAGGCGCGCGCGTGATCCACCTCGCGACGCCCTCCCGGAAGGAGACCCCGTGATCCGGACCAACGAAGACCAGCTCGTCGAACTCGCGATCGCCGGCTCGATCAGCCCGCCCGCCTTCAAGCGCGGTCCGTTCCTGCCCGACAACGACGGGCTGTCCGTGGTGCGACCGGGCATGTTCGGCTACGTCTACAACGTGCGCGTGGGCGACCCGGCGTTCGGTTGGCAGGGCGACCACGTCGAACCCGGCGCCTCGATCGATCACGACGACGGCGGCGTGCACCACGCCCTGCACTACCTGACCTGCATGGGCAACAAAGCGGTCGTCACCAGCGGTCTCGCGGCGGGCGCCGAAGGCGTGGTCGTGGGCGAGCACGCCCGGATCCTGATCGACTTCGACCCGGAGGTGCACGAGCAGTTGTGCGTGGGCGACACCATTCAGATCCGCGCCAAGGGGCGCGGCCTGAAGCTCCTGGACCACCCCACCATCGACCTCAAGAAGCTCAGTCCCGAGGTGATCCACGCCATGAACCTCGAGACCGCGGCGAACGGCAAGCTGCGCGTTCCGGTCGCGATGGAGCTGCCGGTGCGGGTGATGGCGTCCGGCGCCGAGCTGAACTCCGAGTACGTCGACCAGGACATCACCTCCGGCGATCGCGCCCTGATGCAGGAGGAGGGCCTCGACGCGCTCCGCCTGGGCGACATCGTGGTCATCCACGACGCCGACCACTACTGGGGACGCGGCTACCGCAAGGGCTACGTCGCCATCTGCCTCTGCATCCACGGCGACTCGGTCATGACCGGCCACGGTCCCGGCATCCTCACGATCATGGCCGGCACCGAGGACGACATCGAGTGGACCGTCGACCCGGGCGCCAACCTCGCCCGCTACCTGAAGATCCGGGAGGACCTCTGATGCCGACCCGCCACAACGCCGACAAGCTCGTCCACGTCTCGGTCATGGGCCGGATCGCCAGCCCCACCCTGCCCGGCCTTCCCGCCGAGCCGTACCGCCTGGACGCCGACGGCAAGCCGTTCCTCTACCCCACCCACGGCAGCATCGTCTACAACGTCTCCGTCGGCGACTCCGCCTACGGCTGGCTGGCCGACACCATCCACCCAGGCGTCAGCATCCGCCTCGCCGACGCCGGCGCGAACCAGGGCCTGAACGTGCTGTCGTGCGTCGGCAACGTCGCCAAGGTGATGAGCGGCGCCGCGACCGGCGCGACCGGCATGGTCACCGGCAAGTCCGGACGCTTCTCCGAGCACGTCATCGTGCACTTCACCAAGGCCGACCGCGAAAAGATGGCGATCGAGGACAAGGTCCTGATTCGCGCCGCCGGCGTGGGTCTGGAGCTGCCCGACCACCCCACCGTCAAGCTCAAGGCCACCTCGCCCGAACTGCTCGAAAAGCTGACCGACGGCACCGACGGCGACGGACGCCTCAAGGTCAAGGTCGTCGCCACGGCGCCCGCGCACCTGCTGGGCGCCGGAGCGGGCCTGGTCAGCGACGGCGGATCGCTGCACGTGCAGACCGTGGACCGCGACGCGCTCGCCGACGCCGGCCTGGACCGGCTTCGCTTGGGCGACGTGGTCGCGCTGCAGGACTTCGACAGCCGCTACTCGCACGGCTACTTTCGCGGCGCGGTCGGCATCGGCGTGGTCGGGCAGGGCGACAGCCCCCGCCCCGGCTACGGCCCGGGCTTGACCCTGCTGATGACGTCGCACGACGGTGGCATCGCGCCGCTCGCCACGCCGGGCACGAACCTCGCCGACCTGTTCGACCTGCGCCCGTGAGCCAACGCCTGCCCACGCAAGGTCCGGGGGGGGGGGGGGG
>JBBDSD010000015.1:5041-11755 GCA_040905065.1 Trueperaceae bacterium
CGTTCGGCGTGGCCTGCTTCTCCGCCATGGGCCTGAGCGACGACGACGCCGCGATCTGCGCCGATGCGCTGCTCCAGAGCGAACTGCGGTACCACCCCGGCCAGGGGCAGGGCGTGCGGCGCCTGCTTTCGTACCGCCAGCGGATCGCGGACGGGCACGTCGACCCGCACGCCCGCTTCGAGATCGTGAAGGAGAGCCCGGCCCTCGCGCTGGTCGACGCCCACAACGGCCTGGGATCGGTCGTCGGTCGCCGCGCGATGGAGCTCGCCTGCGACAAGGCGGCCCTAAGCGGCGTCGGCACCGTGGTCGTTCGCGGCAGCACGCACTACGGCTCGTCCTCCGTGCACGCCCGCACAGCGCTGGAGCGCGACATGATCGGCGTCGCCCTCACGAACGCCGGACCCGAGATGGCCGCCTGGGGTGGCCGCACGCCGGTCGTCGGCACCAACCCCTGGGGCATCGCCGCGCCCACCGGCGGCGACTTCCCGGTCGTGCTGGACGTCGCGCTCACCACCGCCGGCAAGGGCATGATGCGGTTCCTGGCCGACCGGGGCGAGCCGATGCCGCGCGACTGGGCGCTCACGCCCGACGGCCAGGAGACCGACGATCCCGAGGCCGCGATGGCGGGCGCCCTGCTCGGCATCGGTCAGTACAAGGGGTTCGGACTCTCCTTCCTCACCGACGTTCTGACCGGGGTGCTGTCCAGCGGCGCGTTCGGCCTGACGCCGTACGCCGACCCGAAGAAGATGGACGTCGCGCACACCTTCCTGGCGTTCGACGTCGGCTGGTTCCAGCCGATCGACGCATTCCACGAACGGATGCAGGCGTTCGTCGCCGAGATCAAGTCCAGCGAACTGCGTCCCGGCTTCGACGAGGTGCTGGTGCCGGGCGAGCTGGAGCACCGCCGCGAGAGCGAAAAGCGCGCGCACGGCGTGCCCCTGCCCCGCACCCAGCTGGACGACCTGCACGCCCTGGCACGCGACCTCGGCGTCGCTCCACTGACGCTCGTCGGCTGAACGGAGCGGGGCGCGAACGCCTCGCTCCGCAGCCCGCACGCTCGCCCCACGGAGAAGGAGGTGCACGGTGCCGTACGGCCGACGCCACACGGGTCCCTACGCAGCGATCGACCTGGTGCCGGTCTTCGAGCACCAGCTGACCCACTCCAACCTGACCGCAGGCGAATCGGTCGTGATCGTGACCGACACCGCCTTCGACCCCGTCCACGCCGCCGCCTGCCTAGGCGCGGCCCAGGCGCTGGGCGCGCACGCGCAGATCGTCACGCTCCCCGCGCGCGCGACCGTCCTGCCCCGCGCGTTCGGACCGATGCTGGCCGCCAGCGACCTGATCGTGGGCGCCACGACCCACCTGCTGCACTACCGCGACGACGTGCGTGCCGCGCTGGACGGCGGCGCGCGCGCCCTGCTGGCGATGCAACCACCCCACGCGCTCGAGCGGCTACGCGCCGACCCAGAGGTGATCGAACGGACCCAGCGCGGCGCACGCCGCTTGGACGGCACCCGTACCGTGCGGATCCGTTCACCGCACGGGACCGACCTCACGTTGGACGTCCGCGACCGGCCGGCACTGGCGCACTACGGCGTCGCCGACCGGCCGGGACACCTCGACTTCTGGGGCTCCGCCATGGTCGAGATCGCCCAGCACGAGGACGCCACGAACGGCACGCTGGTGCTGGCGCCCGGCGACCTGACGTTCCACTTGGGCCGCTTCGTCGAGGCGCCCGTCACGATCCACGTCGAGGCGGGCCGGATCGTACGGATCGAAGGCGGCCTGGACGCGATCCTGATCCGCGAGCAGCTGGCGTCGTACCGCGACCCGAACGCCTGGATCGCGGGCCACATCGCTTGGGGTACCGATCCGCGCGCCCGCTGGACCGCCCCGCTGGTGCAGTTCCCCGACGCCGGTACCGGTAACGCGGACAGCGAGGGGCGGCTCGGCGCCGTGCAGGTGCAGTTCGGCAGCAACGATGACCGATGGTTCCGCGGCGCCAACGCGTCGGCCGCCCATTTCGGCCTCTGCACGCTAGGTGCCAGCGTGGACCTGGACGGCACGACCGTCATCGAAGACGGCGTGCTGCTCGAGGCCGTAGGCGGCTGACGCGATGGGCGGCCGACGCGGTCGGCGGCGGACGCCGCTGCCGAGCGGGCGTCAGCCTTCCGCGCCGAACTCCGCCATGATCGCCGCGGCGTACTTGATGCCCTGCAGGTAGTCGCGGATCCGCATGTTCTCGTCGGGGGCGTGCAGGTTCGCGCCCGGATTCGCGAATCCGGTCAGGACGCACGGAATCCAGACGTGCTTGACGATGGTGCCCTCGGCCGAGACGCCGTTCACGATCGGCGGCTCGCCGTACACGCGCTCGGCGGCGGCCAGCACGGCGCGCGACATGTCCTCCCGGACCGAGATCTTGTACGGCGGTTCGGCGCGTTCTTCGGCCACGATCTCGATCGCTTCGAAGCCGTGGGCGTCCAGGTGCCGGCGGAGCTTACTGATCGCGGTGCTCGGGTCCATGTGGGGGACCAGACGGAAGTCCATCTTCGCCCGCGCCTCGTTCGGCACGATCGTCTTCGAGCCGGGGCCGGTATAGCCCGCGATCAGCCCGGCGATGTTCGCGGTCGGTTCGTAGGCGCGCGCCCGGATCGCCTCCGCGCCGTCGCGCCCCAGCGCGAACGCATCGATGCCCCAGTCGCGCTTCAGCGCCCCCAGGTCGACCCGCTCGGCCTTGGCCCGGACCTGGGCCTCGTCCTCCTCGTTCGGTTCGTAGAGACCGTCGTACCAACCGTCGATGCGGATGCGGCGGTCCTCGTCCAAGATGGTGCCGAGCGCGCGGACCAGGTCCCAGACCGGCGTGGGCAGCAGCGGGAAGTTCAGCGAGTGCACGTCGGCGTTCGCGCCGCGCGCCACCAGCTCGACGAACAGCACGCTCTTGAGGCCCAGGTCCACATCCGGAAGCTTCGTGTCGGTATCGAGCGAGCCGTCCAGGCAGTGCATGCCGTCGGCCCGAATCAGGTCGGCGCTCTTCTCGACCCACGGTCCCAGGTGCAGGCTGCCGATCTCCTCTTCGCCCTCGAAGAAGAAGGTCAGGCCGACCGGAAGCTCGCCGCGCACCGCCAGGAACGCTTTGGCGGCCTTCTGGAACGCCAGCAGGCCGCTCTTGTTGTCGGTCGCGCCACGCCCGTACAGAACGCCGTCTTCGATCTCCGCCGACCACGGTCCTCCGTGGGTCCACGCCTCGATCGGTTCGGGGGGCTGCACGTCGTAGTGGGCGTAGCAGAGCATCGTCTTGCGCGAGGCGGCGCTGGGCATCGTGCCCAGCACCAGCGGGGGGCCGCCTTCGACCTCGTGCAGCTCGGCGGCAAGCCCGTCGCGGCGCATCTGCGTCCGGACCAGCTGGGCGCACGCTCGCAGGCCCACGTTCTGGGCCGAGACGCTCGGTTGCCGCACCAGCTCCTGCAGGTCGGCCACGCACTCGCCTTCGTGCGCGTCGATCCACGCGAACACGTCGTCCAGATCGCCGGCGGACGCCGGGGCGCCCGGACCGTCGCCGCGGCTCACGAGGTGGTCAGGTCCACCCAGCAGCGCTCGCGCGTCGCCGTCCGGATCGCATCCATCGCCAGTTGGGTGCGGTAGCCGTCCTCGAAGGTGGCGCCGTCGCGCAGCGGCCGGCCTTCCCGAATCGCGGCCACCAGTTCACGCATGACGCCCACGACGGACACGTTCCAGATGCCGGCATTCACGCCCGGCAGACCGGCGTTCGGATCCGGTTCGGTAATCGTCTCGAACGCCTCGCCGGGACGACCGATCTGCAGCTCTTCCGTGTCGTTCGAGAGCAGGATCGACCCTTCGCTACCGAAGATCTGCGTGTGGTTGCCCATGTTGTGCCGCGCCACGCCGCTCAACGCTACGTCGACCAGGCGGGCCCGCTCGGCGCGGAGCACGAAGTGCACCAGGTCGTCGGCGGTAGCGGTCCACGCCTCGCCGGTCTTCGGATCGACCCGGTCGCGCACCACGGTGTCGATCGTGCCGGTGATCTCGCGCACCTCGCCGAACCACCAGCGGATCAGGTCCAGCTGGTGCGACCCGTTGGCGCCCAGGCGACCGCCTCCCCGCTCGGCGGACGACCACCAGTCGCCCTTCGGACGCGCCTTCGGATCGGACCAACCCCCGGTGACGTTCGTGATGTGCGCATGCCGCACCTCGCCGATGGCGCCCTCGCGCAGCAGGCGGGCGACCTTGCGGCGGTTGGGGTTGAAGCGCAGTTCGTGATCGACCATGTGGATCCGCCCGGCGTCCTCGGCGGCGCGCCACATCGCCTTCGCCTCCGCGGCGTCCATCGCCATCGGCTTCTCGCACAGCACGTGCGCGCCGCGTTCGACGGCGGCCAGCGCCATCTCCGCGTGCGTATCGGTGGGCGTGGCGATGCAGACGAGGTCCAGCTCGTGCGCGTCCAGCATGGCGCGCCAATCGTCGTAGGCGTGCTGGATGTCGTGGGCGTCGGCGACAGCCTGCGCGCTCTCCTTGCGGGCGCTGGCGAGGGCCACCACCTCGGCCCCGTCGGTGTGGCGTACGGCGGGCAGGTAGGCGGCCTTCGCGAAGCTGGCTCCGATGACTCCGATGCGGATCATGGGGGGGTCCTTTCTCGTAGAGGGCGGAAGGGGGCCGGGAGGGTCCCGGCCCGAGCGTGCGGTCAGGCGCCGCGGAGACGAGGGTCGAGCAGGTCGCGCAACCAATCGCCAAGGATGTTGAACGACAGCACGACCAGCATGATCGCGACGCCGGGGAAGACGGACAACCACCAACGACCGGCGATGATCTGGTCGCGGCTTTCGGCCAGCATGCCGCCCCAGGTGGGCACGGTCGGGGGCACACCGAGGCCGAGGAACGACAGCGCGGCTTCGGTGAGGATGACGCTGGCGATGTTGAACGAGGCGATCACGATCAGGGGCGCGAGGATGTTGGGGAGGATGGCGCGCATAAGGATCGACGCCGTGGAGGCGCCCAGCGCGCGCGCCGCCTCGACGAACTCTTTCTCGCGTTGCGAGATCGTCTGCCCACGCGCGATGCGGGCGTAGGTCACCCACTGCCCGATGCCGAGGATCAGGATCAGGTTCAGCACGCCTTGCCCCAGCACCACCAGGAACATGATCGCCAGCAGAATGAACGGAAACGCCAGCTGGATGTCGGCCAGGCGCATGATCACGTCGTCGACGCGGCCCCCGAAGTACCCCGCCATCATGCCGAGCGTGGTGCCCAGGGTGCCGCCGATCAGCACCGCCGTCAGGCCGACCAGCAGCGAGATGCGGGCGCCGTAGATCAGGCGCGACAGCAGGTCGCGCCCGAGGCCGTCGGTACCGAGGGGATACTCGATCGCCCCCGACGCGTCGGCCACCATCGGCGGTTGCAGTCGCGAGAGGATGTTCTGCCGGTTGGGGTCCTTCGGCGCGAGGTCGGGGCCGAAGATCGACATCACGACCAGGAGCAGGAGCACGCTCACGGCGAACAGCGGCCAGCGGGCGCGCAGCATGCTGCGCCACGCGCGCAGGAGCCCGTCGCGCCAATCGCGGCTCTCCTTCGAGCGGCGTCCGACCGTCGCGTCGTTGGTCGCGTCGCTCACGTCAGGTTCCTCCGTTCATGCGAGCCGGACCCGGGGATCGAGCCGAGCGTAGACGACGTCGACGATCAGGTTGAGGACCACGAAGATCATCGAGAACACGATCACGGCGGCCTGCACCAGCGGGATGTCGCGCTGGTTGATGGCGTTGAAGACGAGGCGCCCCACGCCGGGCCACGAGAAGACCGTCTCGACCACGACCACGCCGGACAGCAGGAAACCGAACTCCAGGCCGATCATGGTGACGACCGGCATCAGCGCGTTGCGGAGCGCGTGGCTCATCGTGACGGTGTACTCCGAGACGCCTTTCGAGCGGGCCGTCCGCACGTAGTCCTGGCCCAGCACTTCCAGCATCGAGGAACGTACGAGGCGGGCGTTGCGCGACATCGAAAAGAGCGAGATGGTGAACGCGGGCATCAACAGATACGGAATCGCGCGCGGGAAGTTCGTCCACGCAACGCCGAACTCGCCTCGGAACAGCGGACCCAGCACCGGAACGTGTCCGGAGATCGGCAGCCAACCGAGTCCTAGCCCGACGAAGAGGATCAGCATCAGGCCCAGCCAGAAGTTGGGGATCGACTGGCCCAGCATGGCGAACGCCATGATCGAGCCGTCCAGCGACGTTCCGCGGGCACGGGCGGCGAGGATGCCGAGCGGGATCGCGGAAGAGAGAGCGATCAGCATCGCGAAGATAGTAAGTTCGATCGTGGCCGGGAAGCGTTCGAGAACCACTTCGAGCGCGGAGGTGCGATAGGTGAGCGACCGGCCGATGTCGCCCTGGAGCAGGCCCCCGACGAACGATAGGTACTGCACATGCAGAGGTCGGTCGAATCCGAGCGTGGCCCGCGTGCGCTCGATCTCCTCGGTGCTGGCCCGTTCGCTCACGTACAGATAGGTCGGGTCTCCGCCCATCTGCAGCGCGAGGAAGGTGATCAGCGTGACGCCGAAGATCACCAGGACCGACTGCGCTGCGCGCCTAAGGATGAAGGTCCACATGGTGCCTTTCGCGGATCGGCGGACCGGTCGTGGGTCCGCTGGGTCGAGAGCGTCGGGGAGGAGCGTGGCTCGGGCCGTGCGGACGTGCCGCA
>JBBDSD010000015.1:11765-13462 GCA_040905065.1 Trueperaceae bacterium
CCCCCACGAGCGAGGATCAGCGCAGTTGCGCTTCGATGACCTTGACCTTCTCGTCACGGCGCGGATCCCAGTCGATGCGGGTCGACACGCCGTAGAAGTCGGGCTGGAAGTACATCATCAGCCAGGGGGGATCGTTGTAGAACACTTCGAGCATCTCGTTCTTGATCGCTTCGATCTCCGCGTCGTCGCGGGTCTGGGCGATGCGGTCCCAACCGGAGAACCAGTCCATGTTGGACCACTCGGTGTAGTTGGTGCCCGCGTCGACGGCGCTCAGGTCGGCCATGTCGTACAGGGCGTTCCAAGTCGCGCCGCCCGAACCGAGCAGGAAGAGCGGTCCGGCGTCGTGCTGACGGATGAGGGGCACGAAGACGCTGGAGAAGTCGAGCAGCTCGACTTCGGTCTCGACGCCGGCGTCCGAGAGGTACTGACCGACGGCGAGCGCGACGTTGGCGTCGTTCAGGTAGCGGCCGTTCGGGGCCTGCAGGGTCAGTTCGAAGCGCACGCCGTCGTCGCCGCGCGGGTAGCCGGCTTCGTCCAGCATTTGCTCGGCCAGTTCGGGGTCGTAGACGTACGGCTCGAGCTCGGGGTGGTCGTTGGGCGGGTTGACCAGGCCGGTGGCGCGGTCGCACTCGACGCCCAGCAGCGCGGCACAGATGGTCTCGACGTCGACGGCGTGGTTCATGGCCTGCCGGACGGCGGTCTCCTGAATGGCGGCGCCGCCTTCGGTCTGAGCGAACTTGTCCTTGAAGTTGAAGCCGACGTAGATGCGGCGCGTGCCGGCGACGCTGATGACTTCCGCATTTCCGGAGTCGTTGACGGCGTCCTGCTGGTCGGGGAGCACGTTCGCGACGATGTCGACGTTGCCGGCGATCAGTTCGGCGGCGCGGGTCGACGCTTCGGGAACGACGCGCCAGACGATGGTCTCGAAGCCGGCTTGGCGCAGCGCGAAGTCGTCGTCGCGCTCGATGACCATGCGGTCGTCCTTGATCCACTCGACGAACTGGTATGGGCCGCTACCGACGGGGTTCTCGGCCGCTTCGTCCAGCGTCATCCCGGCGTAGCTCTCTTCGCAGTGGATGTACACCTCGCCGACCAGGCCCGGAACGATGGGGTTGTACTGGCGCGTGTTGATCTGGACGGTCAGCTCGTCGACGACTTCGGCGTCGACGAAGCCCATCGACGAGAAGATGAAGCCGGGCGTGTTGCCGGTGAAGCCGTTGTCCGGATCGGCGGCACGGTTGAAGCTGTACGCCACGTCCGAGGCGGTCAGCGCTTCGCCGTCGTGGCAGGTGAGGCCCTCTTCGAGCTCGAAGATCAGCGACTGGCCGTCTTCGGTGTACTCGTAGCTGTGGGCCAGGTACGGCACGATCTCGCCGTCGGAGGTGGTCTCCAGCAGCGCGCCCCAGATGTGGGCGGCGATGTTGGCGGCCGGCCGCGAGCTGATCTGGGCCGGATCCATGCTGTCGGCGTCGACGCTCTGCGCGATCACGAGCGTGTCCGGGCCGGGAGCTTGGGCGTACGCCATCGTCGCCAGGGCGGCGGCAAGGGCGAGCAGGAGCTTGCGCATCGAATTCATTCGGTACTTCCTTTCGAAGATCGGACGATCTGGACGGATCGGGTGCGGTAGAGCGACTCAGCGCATGGGCACCCCCTTCGCGGCGAGGACGTCGTTGACGTCGACGACGCGGTCGTCTCGC
>JBBDSD010000016.1:0-9031 GCA_040905065.1 Trueperaceae bacterium
CCATTCGTTACAAGGCGGACCAGATCATCTCCGCCACCGCCATCAACCTAATGGCGATCGGCATCCCGGCCGTCATCCTGACCGGCCTGTTCGACAACAGCACCCGCAGCGCCCCGGTGGAGCAACGCCTGCCGGAGTGGGGGATCGCCGGCGTCAGCTTCAGTCCACTGGTCTACCTGGCGTTCGTGCTGGTGCCGGTCGCCTGGTACGTGCTGTACCGCACGCCGTTCGGCCTTCGGCTCCGTGCGGTGGGCGAGCATCCCGAAGCGGCCGACTCCGTCGGCATCGACGTGCGACGGATGCGCTACGCCGGCGTGATCATCTCGGGCGTGCTGGCCGGCCTGGGCGGCGCCTACCTGGCGATCGGCAATCTGAATCTGTTCGTTGCGGAGATGGCCGGCGGGCGCGGCTTCATCGCGCTGGCGGCCCTGATCTTCGGCAAGTGGACGCCGCTCGGGTCGCTGGGCGCCTGTTTGCTGTTCGGCACGTTCGAGGCGGTCGGTACGTTGCTGGGCGGTGGGCAACTGCTGCCACCGTCGTTGGTGCAGGCGGTGCCGTTCATCCTCACCATGCTGGTGCTGGCCGGCTTCGTGGGGCGTGCCGTGCCGCCACGCGCCATCGGAAAGGCGTTCGAGACATGAGCGCGACGCGCGCCTCCGGCCTGCTGCTGCACCCGACCTCGCTGCCCGGCCCGCACGGAAGCGGCGACCTGGGGCCCGACGCGCACCGTTGGATCGACTGGCTGCACGACGCCGGCCAGCGCGTGTGGCAGGTCATGCCGCTGGGACCGACCGGGTACGGCGACAGTCCGTACCAGTGCTTCAGCGCCTTCGCGGGCAATCCCTGGCTGATCTCGCTGGTGCGCCTGCAGGAGCAGGGTCTGCTGGAGGCCGACGACCTGGCGGGAGCGAACGAGCTCGGCAGCGACCGGATCGACTACGGCGCCACGATCGCGTTCCGGGCGCGAGCGCTGGACCGGGCCGCCGACCGGTTCGAAGCGAGCGCCGACGCCGACCAGCGTGCCGACCTGGACGCGTTCGTCCGAGCGCACGAGGCGTGGCTGCCCGACTTCGCGCTGTTCATGGCGCTCAAGGAGGAGCACGACGGTGCGCCGTGGAACGACTGGCCGGCACCGTTGCGCGACCGGGATCCGGACGCTGTGCGCGACGCCGGCGAGCGGTTGGTGCGCGGCGTCCGCCGGCACCAGCTGCGGCAGTACTGGTTCGAAACGCAGTGGCAGGCGGTACGAGCCCACGCTACCGAGCGGGGGATCGAACTGTTGGGGGACCTGCCGATCTTCGTGGCCTACGACTCGGCCGA
The DNA here is from genome assembly GCA_040905065.1 of Trueperaceae bacterium. GTDB lineage: Bacteria > Deinococcota > Deinococci > Deinococcales > Trueperaceae > SLSQ01. Next base: position 1,321 of record JBBDSD010000016.1, read on the forward strand.
CGTGTGGAGTCACCGCGAGCTGTTCCACCTAAACGAACGGGGCGAACCGACGGTGGTGGCCGGCGTGCCGCCCGACTACTTCAGCGCGACCGGGCAACGGTGGGGCAATCCGCTCTACCGTTGGGACCGCATGCACGAGCAGGACCATGCCTGGTGGTGCCGCCGCCTGCGCGCCACGCTGCGGCAGGTGGACCGGGTGCGGATCGATCACTTTCGTGGCTTCGAGGCGTACTGGGAGATTCCGGCCGACGAACCGACCGCCGAACGGGGCCGGTGGGTGCCCGGGCCGGGCCAGGCGCTGTTCGACGCGCTTCGTCGCGATCTGCTCGCCGGTAACGACGGCGAGCTGCCGATCGTCGCGGAGGACCTGGGCGTGATCACGCCGGAGGTCGAGGCCCTACGCGACCGCAACGACTTGCCCGGCATGCGGGTGCTGCAGTTCGCCTTCGCCGGGGACGCGAACGACCCGTACCTGCCGCACCGCTACGTCGCGAACGCGGTGGTGTACACCGGTACGCACGACAACGACACCACCGTCGGCTGGTACCGCACCGCGCCGGAGGCGGAGCGCGACCACGTACGCCGCTACCTGGGGCGCAGCGATGCCGACGTGCCGTGGGCCCTGGTCCGCGCGGCCCAGGCCAGCGTCGCCGACTTGGCGGTGGTTCCCCTGCAGGACGCGTTGGGCCTGGATAGCGAGGCACGCATGAACGTGCCGGGACGTCCGGACGGCAACTGGAGCTGGCGCTTCGCCTGGCGCGACCTGCCGGCCGACCTGGCCGGACGGTTGCGGGAGGTCGCGTCGCTGTACGGGCGCCTCGGGACCGGCGGGTCCGTGGACACGCCGTACCGACAGAGCTGCACCTGAGTCGAGCGGGTCACGCCTCTGCGTCAGGCGAACGCGGGCGGGACCGACGGGCCGCTCGGGCGATCGCGCCGGAAGGCCGCGTCCGCCACGGCCAACGCCCGATGCTCGCAGAACGCGTCGGCGAGGACCGCGACGTTGCCGAGCGGTCGTCCCTGCTCCCCGTGACCCACGCCGACGGTGGCGGCCGGAAGGCCGGCGGCGTTGCCGAGCCGCATCGCTGGGCCGTGCAGGGCGAGGCTGACGATCGCGGCGACCTCGTGGTGCAGCAGCGACCGTACGGCGTCCCGCATCGCCCGTTGCAACCGCTGCGCCTGCACGTAGTCCGCGCCGGACACGAAGCGGGCCGCGCGCAGCAGCGTGGGCCAGGCGTCGGCGTCCTGCCGAACCAGCGCGTCGGCGTCGGGCCCGCGGATCAGACGGTCGAAGGCGGCCGACGCCTCGACCATCAGCAACGTCACGATCGGTTCCGTCGGCAGGTCGGGCAGGTCGATCTCGCGCACCTCCGCGCCGAGTGCGCGCAGGTGGTCGAGGCACGCCGCGGTGGCCGGTTCGGCGTCCAGGTCCACGTCGCGCGGCACGCCGACCTTCAGACCCTCGACCTGCGGCTCCGGTCGCCACGGGAACGACGCGTCGCGGCTGGTGGGGTCGGCGGGGTCGCGCCCACGAAGCGCGTCCAGCACCAGGGCCGCATCTTCGGGTGCGCGCACGATCGGCCCCAGCTTGTCGAGGCTCCACGACAGCGCCATGGCGCCGGTCCGGGGGACCCGACCGAAGGTCGGCCGCAGGCCGGTCACGCCGCAGCGATGCGACGGCGAGAGGATCGATCCCATCGTCTCCGATCCGATCGCGAAGGCGCACAAGCCGGCGGCCACGCCCGCCGCCGATCCGGCCGACGAGCCGCTGCTGCCCTCGTCGGGGTCCCACGGGTTGCGCGTGGTGGCGCCGAACCAGACGTCGCCCATCGCCAAGGCGCCCAGCGACGCCTTGCCCAGCAGGACCGCGCCCGCCTCCGTCAGGCGGCGCACGACGGTGGCGTCGCTGGCGAACCGTTGGTCGCGGTACGGCGTCGCGCCCCAGCTGGTCGGTGCGTCCGGGGTGGCCAACAGATCCTTCGCCAGCCACGGCATGCCGTGCAGCGGCCCGCGGTCGCGGCCGTCCGCGAGTTCCCGGTCGGCGCGGTCCGCTTCACGGAGCGCCCGCTCGCGCGTGACGGAGACGACGGCGTGGAGCTGACCGTCGAAGCGTTCGATGCGGGCCAGGTACGCCTCGGTCAGTTCACGCGCGGTGAAGGCCCCGGAACGGAGCGCCGCGCCGATCTCGGTGATGGTGGCGTGCGCGGCCTGCTCCGGTCGGATCGGCGCGCGGCCGTGGCCCACGCCGCGGCCGATCGGCTCGTCCGGTAGATCCGGATCCGGCCCCGTTCCGTCCAGCACGGCGAAGGTCGAGGCGGGCGCCAGGTCGTTCGCGAACGCTAGGTCGCGCATGCGTCGCACCCCGCGCCGATGCTCGATCAGCTTGTCGGGCAGGTGCGCGCGGCGACGCTCGTCGAACGCAAGCATCAGCACGCGTTCGGCCGCGGGGAGGTCTTCGGGAAGCAGGTCCTCGGGGTGCGGGTCGTTCGGGAGCGGCGGGTCGGCGTCCGGTCGGGGGGGCTCGGAGGCGGTCATGACGGCATGATGGCAGAGCCGAGGCACCCGGGTGGTGTCCGGACACGGAACGCTCGGCTCGCGACGTGCTAGAACGACGCCATGACGACGCTCAAGAATCGAACGCCGGCGGCGCGCTCCGGCGTGGACCGTTCGCGCCCTTCGCAGCGCGCGGCAGCGGCCTCCTTCCTCGTCGTGATGCTCCTGATCACGGCCGCCTGCGGGCCTCTTGCCGTCGGCGACGTCGCCCGCGTCGACTACCGCCGCGACGCCACCTACACGGTGCCGGCGGACAGCGCCCTGACCGCATCGTGGCGCGTGGGCCTGGACGCGGTCGGGCTGACGCCGCAGCGGGTCGAGAACACCAGCCTCAACTGGATCCCGGCCGGAACGCGGGCCGAATCCGCCAACATCGCGAACCGTCTGGTGACGCTCGCCGATCCCGAGGTGGACGACGGTTGGCAGCTGCGGTTATGGCAGGCGCGGCTGTACCGCGAGCCGGCGGCCAGCGGGTACGTCTACCACCTGGACCTCGAGGTGCGCGTGGACGTGCCCGCCGACGCCTTCGACCTGACCCGGCGGGTGAGCGGCCGAATCGTCGGTCGGGACGGGGACGGCTCGGCGTTCACCTTCCTGGTGCGAGCGGAGTGACGGACCCAGGCGCGTAGCGCGTCGTCGGGGCGTACGGATGGCGCGCGCACGCTCGCCGTCGTGCGTCGCGATCAGTCGGCGCCGGCTTCCTCCCGGGCCAACCCGGTGAGTCGCCAGCCGCGCTCGGTCCAGCGGGTCGAGGCGAGGAAGGTGGCCACGCCGTCGTCCCATGTGCGCACCTCGACCCGGACGCGGGCGGCACCGCCGATCCGCTCGAGCGAGGCCACGCGGTAGCCGGCGTGACCGAGCAGCGGACCCAACGCCGGATTCGACAGCGCGCGGGCCAGGTGCCGAACGCCGCCCGCCCGAATGATCAGGCGGTCGGTCGACCAGGACGCGAGCAGCGCGGCAGCGCCGTCCGGATCACGGGTCGCAGCGGTCGCGTTCAGGACGGCCACGATCGGCGTGCTGGGCCCATCGGGATCGTCGGTCCCCACGCTGCGATCCTCCGCCCGTCCCCACGATCCTGTCACGACGCTTCGGTCCCGCCGCCGCGCACGTCAGGGGTGCAGCGCGATCGAGACGTACTTCGTCTCCAGGTACTCGTCGATGCCCCAGGGGCCCCCTTCGCGCCCCACGCCCGACTGCTTGACGCCGCCGAACGGGGCGTACGGTGCGCTGGGCACGCCGTCGTTCACGCCGACGATGCCGTACTCCAGCGCCTCGGCGGTCGTCCAGGCACGCGTCAGGTCGCGGGTGTAGAGGTAGGCGGCCAGGCCGTACGGGGTGTCGTTGGCCAGGCGGATCGCTTCGGCGTCGTCCGCGAAGGTCGCGATCGGTGCTACCGGACCGAACGTCTCCTCCTGCATCATCGCCATCGCAGGCGTGACGCCGGTCAGCACGGTCGGCAGGTAGTGCAGTCCCTCGCCCGCTCGGCCGCCCAACCGCACCGTCGCCCCCTTGTCAAGCGCGTCGCGTACGTGGTCCTGGACCTTGTCCCGGCCGGCTTCGTCGACCAGCGGCCCTACCTCGGTCTCGTCGTCCAGCGGATCGCCCGTGCGCAGGGCGGCGGTGGCCGCCACGTACCGTTCGGTGAACGCCTCCGCCACGCGCTCGTGCACGTAGATGCGGTTCGTGCAGACGCAGGTCTGGCCGGCGTTGCGGAACTTGCAGGCGATCGCTTCGGTCACGGCTTGGTCCAGGTCGGCATCGTCGAACACCAGGAACGGGGCGTGCCCGCCCAGCTCGAGGCTGATCTTCTTGATCGTCTCCGCGCTCTGCCGGTAGAGGATCCGTCCCACCTCGGTGCTGCCGGTGAACGTCACCTTGCGGATGCGGGGATCGTTCAGCAGGGCTTCGCTGAGGGGACGCGGATCGGACGCGGTCAGCACCTGGAAGGTGCCGTCCGGTCCGCCCGCTTCGCGCCACAACTCGGCCAGCAGCAGCGCGGTGATCGGCGACTGCTCGGCCGGTTTCAGCACGAAGGTGCAGCCGGCCGCCAGCGCGGGTCCCGCCTTGCGGGTCGCCATCGCCGCCGGAAAGTTCCACGGCGTGACGGCGTATACCGGCCCGACCGGCTGCCGCAGCGCCAGGCCGCGCTTGTGGCCCACGTGCGTCGGGAAGGCGGTGCCGTAGACGCGGACCGCCTCTTCGGCGTACCAACGCACGAAGCCGGCGGCGTAGGTCACCTCGCCCCGCGATTCGCGGATCGGCTTGCCCATCTCGAGCGTCATGGCTCGGGCCAGGCGCTCCCGGTCGCGCATCATCAGGTCGTGCCAGCGCCGCAGCACGTCGGCGCGTTCGAAGGCGGTGGTCGCGCGCCACGCCTCGAACGCCGTCCAGGCGACGCGTGCGGCTTCGTCTGCTGCGCGCGTACCGGCGTCGCCCGACAGGTCGGCCACGTCCGCCACCGTGCGCCCGTCGATCGGGCTCCGCACCGCGAAACTCGCGTCCGCCTCGTGCCAGCCGTCGGTCAGGTAGCGTCGTTCGATCGTCGTGTAGTCGCTCATGACGCGAGCATAGCGTGGAGCGGCGGCGTCACTCGACCTCGAGCTGCCACAGGTCCTCGACCGACTCGCGCCGGCGGATCAGGCGCGCCTCGTCCCGGTCGAGCGCGACCTCCGCCGGACGGAGTTCGGAGGCGTAGTTCGACGCCATGCTCATCCCGTACGCGCCCGCGAGCCCCACCGACAGCAGGTCGCCCGGCCCAGCGACCAGGTCGCGGTCGCGACCCAAGCGGTCGGCGTTCTCGCACAAGGGTCCTTGGACCTCGCCGTGCGCGCGCGGCGCGGGAGGGACCGCGTCGGGGAGGTGCGCCCCGCCGCGCTGCACCACGCGGATCGGATGGTGGGCGTCGTACAGCGCGGGCCGGAGCAGCTGCGCCATGCCGGCGTCGCAGATCCAGTGGCCGGGCTCCTCCTCCTTGCGCCACAGCACCCGCGTCAGCAGCTGGCCCGCCTCCGCCACCAGCCAGCGGCCCGGTTCCAGCAGCAGCCGCAGGTCGCGCTTTGCCACGAACGGCTGGACCACCTCGGCCAGCGACGCCGGATCGAAGCCGGGCACCGCGAACCCCCCACCCAGGTTCAGGGCGCGCGCGCGAGGAAATGCTCGGAACAGCGGGTCCAGCATCCGCACGATGCGGTCGTGCACGCCGGGATCGCGGATCATCGACCCGGCGTGGACGTGAAACCCGTCCAGCAGTCCGGCCGCGTCCACCTCGCGCGCCACGGCGCGGGCGGCGTCCAGCGACAGGCCGAACTTCGAACCGGTCGCTCCGGTGGCCAAGTGCGGGTGGGTGTCCGGATCGAACCGGGGGTGGACCCGCACCAAAAAGCGGGCCCGCGCCGCCCCCTCGTCGCGCCATGCGCGCCACTGCCCCAACGAGTCCAGGCTCACCTGCGTGGTGCCCACCTCGCGGGCGCGACGCCGCGTGGCGGGCCCCTGGCCGGGACCGCCGAGCACGATGCGTTCGCCGGGGATCCCGGCCCGGACGGCGCGGGCCAGCTCGCCCTCGGTGATCGCTTCGGCGCCGACGCCCAGCTCCGCCAGGCGCTTCAGCACGGCGCCCGCGGGGTTGGCCTTGACCGCGTAGCGGACCTCCGCCTCCGGCAGTGCTTCGCGGAGGAGGCCGACCCGGTCGGCCAGCGCGTCCAGATCGTAGAGGTAGAGCGGCGTGCCGTACCGTTCGGCCAGGGCGTGCAGGTCGGCGTCGGTCATGGTCCGGAGCGTAGCAGGGCCGCACCAGCGGGGCCGGCGTCGCACGGTGCGGGCGGCCGCCGCGGCGGCTGCTAGGCTTGGGGTCATGAACCGAACGGTCCGCCGAGCCGAGAAAAAGAAGGAGATCAAGCAGGAGAAGGACCGGGAGAAGGCGAAGGCTGCGGTCCGCAAGCGGCGCGAGGAGCGCCGCGCCATGGCCCGCAAGCGCCGCGAGACGCGCGTCGCGGCCCGCACCTCCGGCGGGGACGCCAAGCAGGCGGGCGAAGGCGAGGCGAAGGCGCCGAAGAACGGCGAGAAGGCCGCGAACGGAGGGGACGCTCCGGCGCGACGCGGGTCCAACCCGGGACGCTTTGCGGGCGCCCTGCTGTTCGCGACGGTGTTCTTCATCTCGTTGCAGGCGGTAGCGCCCAGCGACGCGAGCCTGGTCGGGCAGGCGGTATCGGCCAGTTTCTACCTGTTGTTCGGGTACTTCGCGGTGCTGTGGATGAACCGCCGGGGCACGCAGTCCGATCCGGTGCCGCTGGCCGTGATCGCGGCCACCCTGATGGGCGTGGTGACCTTCGTGAGCCAGTGGTTCCAGCCGGCGCTGGAGCCGCTGCCGGTGATGCTGGCGTTGATCGTGCCGTTGTCGTTGGCCGGTGCGACCCTGGGCCGCTTGGTCTGGAACCGGGCGCCCTGAACGTCGTGGACCCGGACGACCGGCAGGCGGCGCCACGGTGGACCAACGGTCCGATCGCCGTGATTGGCGCCATGCCGGAGGAGATCGCGTCGCTGACGCCGTCGCTCGCCGAGGCGGTCACGGTCCGGGCAGGTCCGTTCGAGATCACCGCCGGGTCCCTCGAGGGGCGCCGCGTCCGCCTGGCGGTGTGCGGCGTCGGCAAGGTGAACGCCGCCGCGTTGGCGCAGCAACTGCTGAGCGATGGTGCGTCGCGTTTGATCTTCACCGGCGTCGCCGGCGCGCTCGATCCGGAGCTGCGACCGTTCGACGTGGTGATCTCGCGCGACGCGGTGCAGCACGACGTCGACGTGCGCCCGCTCGGCTACCAGGTGGGCGAAGTGCCGGGCCAACCGCTCGCCTGGACCGCCGACCGGACCCTGGCCGACGCGGCGCACGCCGCCGCGGAGGCGCACAGGGACGACGACGCGCTAGCTGCGGCCGATGCGCGCCGTGCGCGCGTGGTGCGGGGCCGGATCGCGTCCGGCGACCGGTTCGTGGCCGATCCGGCCGAGCGGGCGCACCTGCACGACCTCTTCGGAGCGAGCTGCGCCGAGATGGAGGGCGCCGCGGTGGCGCAGATCTGCGCTCGCTGGGGGGTGCCGTGGGTGGTGGTGCGCTCGATCAGCGACGGCGCGGACGGCGATGCGTCGGTCGACTTCCGGACCTTCACCG
>JBBDSD010000016.1:9041-13437 GCA_040905065.1 Trueperaceae bacterium
CGAGGTCTCCAATCGCCTGCTGGAGGCGGCTGACGTTCTGAGGCGCCTGCCCGCCTGACCGAGGCCGCTGGCGGCCTGCGGTAGCATGGGCGCGAAGACGATGGGACCGGCGACGGTGCCGGTTCTCACGTGACCACCCGCGGCGGAACCGTGCCTGGGGCGCGCATGCCGCGCCGGTCCGGACCGCGCCGCGAGAGGAGACGACCGCATGGCTGACGTGCTGGACGATCTATTGGACCACGATCGCTCCCAACTCGCCCCGGACGAGCTGGCCGAACTGAACCGGACCGAGCTGCGGGAGTGGCTCGAGTCCCTCGACTACGTGCTGGCGTCGGGCGGCGCCGACCGGGTCCGCGCGATCCTGGAGCGGCTGGAGAGCCACGCGCACCGTCTGGGCGTCGAGATTCCGTTCACGGCGCAGACGCCGTACATCAACACCATTGCGACGGAAGAGGAACCGGAGTACCCGGGCGACCTCGACATCGAACGGCGGATCCGCGCGCTGATCCGTTGGAACGCGATGGCGATGGTGGTGCGTGCCAACAAGCATAGCGACGGCATCGGCGGTCACCTGTCCACCTACGCCTCGGCCGCGACCCTCTACGAGGTCGGCTTCCATCACTTCTTCCGGGGGCCGGAGAAGGGCGTCGACGCCGACCTGCTGTACATCCAAGGGCACGCCAGCCCCGGCATCTACGCCCGCAGCTACCTGGAGGGCCGCTTCGAGGCGCAGCATCTGCGCAACTTCCGGCGCGAGCTGCAGGAGAAGCCCGGCCTGGCCAGCTATCCGCATCCGTGGTCGATGCCCGACTACTGGCAGTTTCCCACCGTGTCGATGGGGTTGGGACCGATCCTGTCGATCTACAACGCCCGCTTCGCGCGCTACCTGGAGAACCGTGGCCTCAAGGAGCCGGGCGACGGCAAGGTCTGGGCGTTCCTGGGCGACGGCGAGACGGACGAACCGGAGTCGCTGGGCGCGATCAAGATCGCGTCGCGCGAGAAGCTGGACAACCTGATCTGGGTGATCAACTGCAACCTGCAGCGCCTGGACGGTCCGGTGTTCGGTAACGGCAAGATCATCCAGGAGCTCGAGGGGATCTTCCGCGGCTCCGGTTGGAACGTGATCAAGGTCACCTGGGGCGGCGGCTGGGACGAACTGATCGAAGCCGACACCGAGGGGCACCTGATCGAACGGTTCGAGCGGCTGGTCGACGGCGAGTCGCAACGCTACGCCGCCTTCGGCGCGGCCGAACTGCGCGAGAACTTCTTCGACACGCCCGAACTGAAGAAGCTGATCGAGGGCTGGAGCGACGAGGACCTGAAGCGGTTGAACCGCGGAGGGCACGATTCCCGCAAGGTGTACGCCGCCTACGCCGAGGCGGTCCGCACCAAGGGTCGCCCCACCGTGATCCTGGCGCGGACCGTGAAGGGCTACGGACTGGGATCGACCGCGGAAGCGAAGAACCCGGCGCACCAGACCAAGAAGTTGGGCGAGGACGACATGCGCGCCTTCCGCGATCGGTTCGAGATTCCGATCGACGACGACGCGATCGGCGAGCATCCGTTCTACCGTCCCGAGCCGGACTCGCCCGAAGGGCGCTACCTGCGGGAGCGACGCGAGGCGCTGGGCGGCTACCTGCCCGCGCGCGCCAAAGACTCCGGGTCGTTGCGCGTGCCCGACGGCGAGCTGTTCGAAGAGTTCTACGGCGGCACCAAGGAGCGCGCGGTGTCGACCACCATGGTGTTCGTGCAGGTGCTGCGCAAGCTGCTGCGGGACGAGACCTGGGGCGAGCGCGTCATCCCGATCGTGCCGGACGAGGCGCGCACCTTCGGGATGGAGGCGCTGTTCCGCCAGATCGGCATCTACGCCAGCAGTGGCCAGAAGTACGAACCGGTCGACCAGGACGCGCTGATGTCGTACAAGGAACGCCGCGACGGCGCCATCCTGCAGGAGGGCATCACCGAGGCCGGCGCCATGTCGAGCTTCCTGGCCGCCGGCACCAGCTACGCGAACTACGGCGTCACCACCGTGCCGTTCTACGCGTACTACTCGATGTTCGGCTTCCAGCGGATCGGCGATCTGGCCTGGGCCGCGGGCGACATGCGCGCCAAAGGGTTCATGCTGGGCGCCACGGCCGGTCGCACCTCGCTGCCCGGCGAGGGGCTGCAGCATCAGGACGGGCACAGCCACCTGCTGGCGCTGCCGATCCCGAACCTTCGTGCCTACGATCCCGCCTTCGCGTACGAACTGGCCACCGTGGTGCGCGAGGGCATGCGCCGGATGTACCAGGAGCAGGAGGACGTCTTCTACTACCTGACGATCGGCAACGACAACCAGCCGCAGCCGGCCGCGCCCGATCATCTGTCGCGCGAGGAGCTGGTCGAGGGCATCCTGGCGGGGTTGTACAAGTTCCGCCCGTCCGGTCGGCGCTTCAAGGCGACGGTGCAGTTGTTCGGGTCCGGCGCGATCATGACCGAGGTGCTCGAGGCCCAGGTGTTGCTGGAGTCGTACAAGGTCGCGGCCGACGTGTGGAGCGTCACCAGCTACAAGGCGCTGCACACGGACGCCGTGGCGGTCGCGCGACGCAACCGACTGCGTGGCGAGAAGGAGGAGATCGAGCGTTCCTACCTGGCCCGCGCCCTGGACGGGGTGGAGGGACCGCTGGTCGCAGCGTCGGACTACGTCAAGGCGCTGCCCGACATGCTTTCGCCGTACGCGCCCCGTCCGTTCGTATCGCTGGGGACCGACGGGTTCGGTCGCAGCGAGGCTCGCGACGAGCTTCGCGAGCACTTCGAAGTGAACGCCCGGTACGTGGCGTACGCCGCGCTGCGGGCGCTGGTGGACGACGGCGATCTGGAGGCGAGCGTGCTGGAGCGCGCCGCCGACGACCTGGGGATCGATCCCGACAAGCCCGACCCTGCGGTCTCCTGACCGCACGGGACCTGGAACGGAGACCTACGTGAGCAGCGAATTCAAGCTTCCGGAAGTGGGCGAAGGGATCGACACCGGGACGGTGGTGTCGGTCCTGGTCGCCGTCGGCGACACGGTCGAGGTGGACCAGTCGGTGCTGGAGCTGGAGACCGACAAGGCGGTGGTCGAGGTGCCGTCCAGCGTGGCCGGCACGGTCGAGAAGGTGCACGTCGCCGAAGGGGACGAGGTAGCCATCGGAAGCGTAGTGCTGACGGTCGGCGAGGGCGACGGCGCCGCGGCTGCCACGGACGACGCCGACGGAGACGCCGACGGAGCCGCCGACGCGGACGACGCCGACGCCGGTGCGGACGCGGACGACGGTGGGGATGACGGTGCGGGCGAGCGTCCGGCGCCGTCCGATGGAGCGAAACAGGACTCCGCTGCGCCAGGAGCCGGCGACGCCGATCGGAACGCCCCGAAGCGCGCGAGCGTACCCAGCGACGCGTCCGGATCCGACCCCGACGCGTCCTCGGAGGACCTGCCGGGCGGCCTGATCCCCGCCGCGCCGAGCGTGCGACGTTTGGCGCGCGAGCGTGGGGTGGACCTGCGAGCGGTGCGCGGTTCCGGGATCCTGGGGCGCATCTCGGCCGAGGACGTCGAGGCGTTCGCCGACGGCCGCCCGACGCGGGCCGGGGCCGGCGCAGCGGCCGGCGGAGCGCCAGCGGCGGCAGCGGTCGAACTGCCCGACTTCTCGCCGTTCGGCGAGACCGAGCGGGTCGCGATGTCCGGCGTGCGCAAGGCGACCGTGCGCACCATGGCCGCCGCCTGGTCGACCGTACCGATGGTCACCCACTTCGACGTGGCCGACGCGACCGAGTTCGAAGCGCTCCGCAAGCGGTTCCAACCGTGGGCCGAGCAGGAGGGCGCCAAGCTGACCCCCACCGCCATGCTGATCAAGGTGGTCGCGTCGGCGTTGCGGAAGTTCCCGGACTTCAACGCCTCGATCGACGTCGCGGCGCAGGAGATCGTCTACAAGCGCTACGTGAACGTCGGCGTGGCGGTCGACACCGACCACGGCCTGCTGGTGCCGGTGGTGCGCAACGCCGACGAGAAGAACATGATCGATCTCGCCGTGGAGCTCGGCGAGCTCGCGGCGAAGGCACGCGACCGGAAGCTGTCGCCGGACGAGATGCGGGGCGGAAACTTCAGCGTCAGCAACCTCGGCGGCATCGGTGGTACCGGCTTCACGCCGATCGTGAACCCTCCGGACGTCGCCATCCTGGGGGTCTCGCGCGGAGGCATCGAGCCGGTGTGGGACCCCGAGCAAGAGACGTTCGTGCCGCGTCGCACCATGCCGCTGTCGGTGACGTACGATCACCGGCTGATCGACGGCGCGATGGCCGCCAGGTTCCTGCGCTGGGTCTGCCGCGCCGTCGAGGAGCCGTTCCTGCTCGCGCTCGAAGGCTGACGGAGCGGCGCCGGCGT
>JBBDSD010000017.1:0-2186 GCA_040905065.1 Trueperaceae bacterium
GGGGGGCCGGGGGGCGGGGGGGGGGGGGGGCGGGCGCGCCGGGCTCGGCGGGCCGGAGGCGCGAAGTCGGGGGCCGGGCGGGGGCGTGTTCCGGCGCGTCCGGCGTTTCGGCCCCTGGGGGCGGGGGGGGCCTCCCCCCCGGGGGCGCGGGACGCGGTAGCCTGACCGCGTGACCGTACTGGCGTGGACGACGCTCCTGCTGCTGGCGGTCGCTGCGTGGGCTGGGCCCACCTGGCGGCCGCGACCGCTGCCCGGCGTGGACCGGGACCGGGCGTGGACGATCGGGCATCGCGGTGCGCGTGGCGTGCGGCGCGAGAACACCGTCGAGGCGTTCCGCCTGGCGCTGCAACGCTGCGACGGCATCGAGACCGACGTGCAGCGCACCCGCGACGGCCGACTGGTGCTGTGGCACGACTTCGACTGCCACGGTCACGCCGTGCGGGACGCGTCGCTGGCCGAACTGCGCGACGTGGAGCCGTCGCTGGCGACGGTGGACGACCTGGTCCGCCTCGCGCACGCGCACCCGGGCACGGTGCTGAACCTGGAGATCAAGAGTCGGCCGGAGCCGCGACGCGCCTGGCACCTCGAACGGGACCTGCTCCGGGCCGTGCGCGACGCGGACCTGAGCGACCGGGTGCTGGTGTCCAGCTTCGATCCGCTCGCGCTTGCGCGGGTACGGTTGTGCGCACCTTCGGTTCGGATCGCGTTGCTGATCGCGCCCGAGCTGCCGCGCCTGCTGCGGGACGGCGCCCTGGCGCGCTGGCTGCACGTCGACGCGTTGCATCCGCAGCAGGATCAGGTCGATGCGGATCTGATCGAGCGAAGCGGATGGCGCGAGTTGCCGGTGCACGTCTGGACGGTGAACGATCCGGACCGGATGCGTGCGCTGGTTCGATCGGGCGCGTCCGCGCTCATCGGGGACGATCCGGACACGCTGGCCCGTCACGGAAAGGGGACCGACGCATGAAGATTCAGATGAAGCTCGTCTCGGCGAACGACGCCACCCTGTTCGAGGAGCGGCTGGAGCGCATCCTGCGCAACCTGCCGAAGGACGCCGTCATCGCGGACGTGACGTTCTCGACCTGCCAGGTCGGCGAAGCGGTGCAGTACAGCGCCCTGATCCACCTGCAGGTCACCGAGTCGTGGAACTGAGGCCGGGCGCGGTACGGCCGCCGGCAGTTTCGGCGCCGTGAGCGCGCCGCTGGTCCTCTGCGTCGACGACGAACTCGGCATGCTCAAGGTCACCGAGGTGGCCCTGACGTCGGCCGGGTACGCCGTGATCGCGTTCGACGATCCGCGCGACGCGTTGGACGAGGTGCGTGGCGGTCTGCGTCCGGATGTGATCGTCTCCGACATCACCATGCCGCACCTGGACGGGTTCGACTTCTACGCCGCCGTGCGCGACGTGCCCGAACTGCGCGCGGTGCCGTTCCTGTTCCTCACGGCGCACGACGACCGGGGCACCATGCGGCGGGGCATGAGCCTGGGCGCCGACGACTACCTCACCAAGCCGTTCTCGCGCGACGAACTGATCGATGCGGTCGACGTCCGTTTGCGCAGGGTGGCCGAACTCCGGCGGCCGCTGGAGGGACGCGTAGTGGCGTGCGCGTTCGGGCATCCCACCGTCGAACGCGACGGCGAGCGGGTCGACTGGGACTCCCTCAAGGCGATGGAGTTGCTGTACTACCTGCTGGAGCACCGCAACGGGGTCGGCACCTTCGAGGTGGCCGAAGCCCTCTGGCCCGGCAAGACCGAGTCGCGCGCCAGCTCCAGCTTCCACACCACGCTCTACCGCCTGCGCAAGGTGATGGGCGGCGAGATGGTCGAGTCGGCCAACCGGCGTTACTACCTGCACGACGGGGTCAGCCTGGAGTACGACGTGGACGCCTATCGCACCGCCGTGCAGCAGGCGCGCGCCACCGGTCGGCTGGACGCCCATCGGCGTGCGTTCGAGCTGTACCGCGGGCCGTACCTGTCCGGCTTCGAGTCGGTGTGGATCGAGATGCTGCGCGAGGCGTTGCACGGCGAGCAACTCACGCTTCTGGAGAGCGCCGCCGAGATCGCGCGCGCGGCCGGCGATCCGGTGGCGGTCACCGAGGCGTTCCAGCGCATGACCGAGCACGAACCGTACAGCCTGGTCGGGTGGGTGGGCCTGGCCGACGCCTGGGAGTCCCGGGGCGAGCCGG
>JBBDSD010000018.1:0-2185 GCA_040905065.1 Trueperaceae bacterium
GCACCGCCGCTCGGTCAGTAAACGACCGCACCCACCCACGCACGAACGCGACGATGCCGGTCCCTAGCGGACCGGCATCGTGCATGCGGTAGCGCTGCCGCGACCGGACCGTCACCGCCCCCCGTCGGTCCCCGTCCGCAGGCGCGCCTCGATCGCGGCGCGCGTCGGCAGCGACGGTTGCGCACCACGCGTTTCCGTCGCAAGTGCTCCGGCGGCGCAGCCGAACCGCACCGCTTCGGCGAGCTTCGCACCGTCGTGCCACCTGCACGCCAGGGCGCCGACGAACGCGTCGCCCGCCCCCGTCGTGTCGACGGGCGTCGCCGGCACGCCAGCGACGAGGCCGGTTCCCGACGCACCGGCGTGCACCGCACCCTCCGCGCCCAGCGTGATCACCACCTCGCTCGGACCGCGTTCGACCAGCTGCGCGGCGGCCCGCTCCGGCACCGAACGAACCCGTTCCAGCGCGACCGTGGCGTCACCGCCGTCCGCCGTCAGCAGGTCGGCCGCCTCGAACTCGTTGAGGACCAGGACCGCGACCTTGCGCAGCACCTCGGCGTCGATGCCGCCGGACGGCGCCAGGTTCACGATCACGCGCGCGCCGGCCCCCGCGGACGCCGTCACGGCCGCAGTCAACACGGCGTTCGGGACCTCGCGCTGCAGCAGCACGACGTCCCCCTCTCCTGCCAGCCGGTCCGGCAGGTCGTCCGCACCCCACGCACCGTTCGCGCCGGGCACCACCACGATCCGGTTCGTTCCCGACGTGTCCACCTCGATCCACGCCCGACCGGTAGGCGCCTCGACGGAACGGACTTCGCGCACGTCGACGCCGTCGCGCGCCAGGCCGTCCCGAAGGCGCCGGCCGACCTCGTCGCGACCGATGCGGGCCACCATCTTCACGCGACCGCCGGCCCGGGCGGCCGCGACCGCCTGATTGGCGCCCTTCCCGCCGGGATGCTCGGCGTAGTCGGCGGCGATCACGGTCTCGCCCGCGTCCGGTAGGCGCGCGACGCGCACCACCAGGTCCAGGTTCACGCTTCCCACGACGGTGATCACGGTAGCAAGCGTACCGCGACGCCTGCGACCCTCACCGTCCCCCGCGCGGTGTAGGGTCGTCAGGTCGTACCGACGTCGCCCGGCGTCGGTATTCGTTGGTCGTGGGCGCCTCCCGATCGGTCGGGTCGCGCCCACCCTGCGCGCCCCACGGCGTCGCGCACCGTCACGAGGACCTCGCACGTGCCCGCATCCCCGCCCCCCACGCGACACAGCCGCACGATCGACCGCACCCCGTTCCCGTACGCCTGGGTGGTGCTGATGGCGTCGTTGGTCACCATGGTCGCCACCATCCCGGGACAGACGGTGGGCGTGTCGGTGTTCCTGGACGCCATCATCGACGACCTGGGCGTGTCGCGCAGCACCGTGTCGCTGCTGTACACCATCGGCACGCTGGCCGGCTCGTTGGCGCTACCGTTCGTCGGGCGGTTCATCGACGGGCGCGGACCCCGCCTCGCGGTCGGCGTGATCGCCACCCTCTTCGCCGGCGCCTGTCTGTACATGAGCTTCGTCGAGGGCCTCTGGATGCTGGCGATCGGGTTCGTCCTGATCCGCATGCTGGGGCAGGGCTCGCTCAGCCTGGTCAGCCAGCACGTGGTGAACCTCTGGTTCGTGCAGCGGCGGGGCATGGCGATCAGCCTGATGATGGTCGGCATGGCGGTCGCCACGGCGCTGGTGCCTTCGCTGCTGGATGGACTGGTCGGCAGCGCCGGCTGGCGGGGCGGGTACGCCTGGCTGGCGCTGGTGGTCGCTGTGGTCGCGATTCCTGCGGGCATCGCCTTCTTCCGCGACCGGCCGGAGGCGTACGGCGAACGACCGGACGGTCACCGGGCGGGGACGAAGGACGTGCCCCCGTTGGACGAGGCCGCCATGACGCTGGCGCAGGCGCGCCGCACCAGCGCCTTCTGGCTGGTGGTGGCGGGCGACGCCGCCACCAGCGCGCTGGGCACCGGCCTGATCTTCCACCACTTCGACATCCTGGGCCAGTCCGGCATCGACCGCGCCACCGCCGCGGCCGCGTTCGTCCCGATCGGGCTGGTGACGGCGGTCGGTACCTTCGCGGGGGGCGTGATGCTGGACCGGTTCCCGCCACGCTTCGCGCTGTCCGGCTGCCTGGCGTTCCTGGTGGCGGCGA
>JBBDSD010000019.1:0-2171 GCA_040905065.1 Trueperaceae bacterium
CCGACGCCCAGGAATCCGAGCGAGGCGACCAGGAAGATGGCGTAACTGAAGCGCAGCGCCGACTCGACGGCGAGGGCGGGCAGCACGCTGGGCAGGATCTCGCGCCCCACGATCCACGGCAAGCGTTCGCCTTGCATGCGGGCGACGGCCACCCACTCGCGCGTTTTGACGCTCAGCACCACGCTGCGCACCACGCGCGCCACGATCGGGGCGTAGGCGATCACGATCACCCACAGCACCGCCGGGCGGGACGGGCCCAGGGTGCCCAGCAGCAAGAGCGCCAGCAACAGGGCGGGGATCGCCAGCAGGGCGTCGAAGAGACGGAAGACCACCTCGTCCCACCAACCGCCGACCGTGGCGGCGAACAGGCCGATGACGGTGCCGAGCGCCACCGCCAGCGCGGTGCCGCCGCCGGCCAGGGCGAGGATGTCGCGCGAGCCGGCGACCACGCGGCTGAACACGTCGCGGCCCAGGCGGTCGGTGCCGAACCAGTGCTCGGGACCGGGCGCTTGCGCGCGGGAGGTGAGGATCTGTTGGGTGGGACCGTACGGCACGACCGTCGGACCGAGCGCGGCCATGGCCAAAAACAGCGCCACCAGCGTGGTGCCGATGGCGCTGGTCGGTCGGGCGTACAGGCGCCGCAGCAAGGAGGCGGCGCCGGCCGGCGTCACCGAGGCCGGACCTGGGCCAGGTCGGTGCGTCCGGGGAACGCCTTGAGGTGCAGGCCCTGGTACGCGTCGGACATGGCGGCAAACTGCGGGAAGAAGTAGGGGATCAGGTACGGGCCTTCGTCGGCCAGGATCCGCTGCAGTTCGGCGTACGCCTCGGCGCGCTCGTCATCATCGAGGGTCGATCCGGCCAGCGCGATCAAATCGTCCACGGCCGGGTCGCAGTAGTGCGCTTCGTTCCAGACGGCGCCGCAGGCGACCATCGTCTCGAAGTAGAACTGCGGCACGGGCCGCGAGCCCCAGCCGGTGATGCCGAAGTCGACCTCCAGCCAACCGTCGGAGCCGTAGTAGACGCTTTCCGGCTGCAGCCGGATGGTCACGTCGAAGCCGGCGGGCGCCAGCATCTCGGCCAGCACGGCGGCCAGGTCGGGTCGGTCGCCGCTGTCGGGCACGTGCAGCTCGAGGGAGAGGCCGTCCTCGTAGCCGGCTTCGGCCAGCAGTTCGCGGGCGCGCTCCACGTCGGTGGCGGGCGGCGTGAGGTCGGTCCGGTGCCAGGCGTCGTAGAGCGGCCCGACGGGGGTGTCCAGGCCGGGCGTACCCAGGCCTTCGGTGACCACCTCGAGGATCAGCTCCCGATCGACGGCCAGCTTCATGGCCCGCATCACCCGGGGATCGTCGCCAGGTGCGCGGTCGGCGCGGAGGCGGACCAGGTCGAAGGCGTTGGTGGCGACCTGGTGCCGCTCGATGCCGCTCACGCCGTCCAGGCTCTGGAACTGCGGGGTGGACATGCGCAGCACCAGGTCCAACTGCCCGCCGCGCAGGGCGGAGACGGCGGCGGCCTGCTCGGCGAAGAACACCAGCTGAATCGCGTCCACGCCGGGGGCGCGGAACGGGTGATCGTGGACCGCTTCCAAGGTGATGCGGTCCTCGGGAGCGTAGTCGACCACGCGGAACGGTCCGGTGCCGTCGAAGACGGAGCCGAAGTCGTCGGCGTCGGCAGCGTGGATCACGGCGTGATTGTCGGAGAGGTCGTAGGCGAAGAACGGGTTCGGCTCGCTCAACTCGAACACGACGCGGTGATCGCCGTCGGCGCGGACCGTCTGGACGTTGGCGTACAGGTCGCCGGTCGGGAGGCCGGCGTCGGGATCGCGGAGCCGGTCGTAGGTGGCCACCACGTCGTCCGCGACCAGCGGCGCTCCGGAGTGGAAGATCGCGTCCTGCCGCAACTCGAAGGTCCAGGTGGTGCCCTCATTGCTCACCTCCCAGGAGGAGGCCAGGCCGGGCTGCAGGTCGTTGGCGGCGTCGATGTCGACCAGGTAGTCGTACACGTTCGCCAGGATCAGGATCTCGGAATCGGCGGAGGCGAAGGCCGGATCCAGCTGCGACGGGGTCTCCATCCCGACGCGCAACGTCTGGGCGGAGGCGAAGGCGGAGGCCAATAGGCCCGCGGCGGCCAGCAGCAGTGCAGCGAAGCGAACTCGGTGGCGACGCGCTGCGGCGTGG
>JBBDSD010000020.1:0-2171 GCA_040905065.1 Trueperaceae bacterium
TGCCGCGGAGCGACGTCGCCGTTTCGGTGCGGGATCGCTTCGGCGCTAGGCCCGCCGGCGAACGGCGCACGAAACGGAGGTCCGGAACAACTCCGGGCTGGCGGCTCTGATATCCTGTCGTTCGACACAAGAGGAGGTGTGCTTCATGGACACGGTCCACGATCCCCAACCCACGAACGGTCCGGCGATGCACTTCACCGACGCGGCCGCGGGCAAGGCCGCCCAACTGTTGGCCGAGCGCGAGGCGGCCGACGCTGCCGTGCGCGTCTACGTCAAGTCGGGCGGTTGCAGCGGCTACCTGTACGGCATGTCGATCGACGAGCGGCGCCTGGAAGGCGACCGCGTGTTCGAGGACAAGGGCGTGCGCCTGGTGGTCGACAAGATGAGTTGGCCGCTGCTGGCCGGCAGCGAGGTCGACTACGTCGAGAACATGATGGGCGGCGGCTTCAGCGTGCACAATCCGAACGCCAGCAGCAACTGCGGCTGCGGAAGCAGCTTCCGGACCGACGGGTCCGACGCGCCGGACGCAGAGGGCGCTACGGGCTGCGCTCCGGCCTGAGCGACCGACCTCGCTCCGATGCGTTCGGAGCGGCTGCCGTACGCGAACGCCGCGCTCCCGATTCGGGGGCGCGGCGTGTTCGTGCTTCTTCGAGACGCGGCGCGGTCGCCGCCGTGCGCAGCGTTATTCGCTGGGCGGAAGGATGACCGCGTCGATGACGTGCACGACGCCGTTACCGGCTTCGAGGTCGACGGTCGTCACGGTCGCGGTGCCGTTCAGCATGACCATGCCGTCCTCGACGGTCACGTCGATGCTGGCACCGTTCACGGTCTCGACCGTGGCGCTGCCCATGCCGGCTTCGACCGCGGCCAGGACGTCTTCGGCCATGAGGGCGCCAGGCACGACGTGGTAGGTCAGGATGCCGGCGAGGTCCGGGCTGGCCAGGAGCTCTTCGGCGGTGATGTCCAGCGCTTCGAGCGCCTCTGCGAACGCCTCGTCGGTGGGGGCGAAGACCGTGAACGGTCCGTCGCCTTGCAGCGTGGCGACCAGCTCCGCCTCGGTGACGGCGGCGACCAGGGTCGAGAAGCCTTCGTTCTCGACGGCGACGTCGACGACGGTGTCGGGTACGTCGTGGTGGTCTGCGGCGAAGACGGCGCCTACGGCGAGCGCCAGGGCGAGGGTCAGGGCGGTCAGGACGGTGTACGGGCTGCGATGCATGCGGGTTGCCTCCTCGTGCTTGGTGGGAGCCGGCGACGGCCTGGAACGGACGACGTCCGCGCTCCGCGGCGTGCCCCGTTCTCCGGGGGGTGGAAGAAGCGTAGCCGGACGGTTGTATATAGACTTTGTTCAAGCACACCATTCGCGCGATCGGTGCTCGAAGCGCACCGGGACCGGACCTCGCTCGGTGCGGCACGCGAACGGCCGCATCCACGACGGATGCGGCCTTGGGACCTTCCCGATGCGTCACGCGTGCGCGCGACGCCGTCGGTCACTCGCTCGGGGGCAGAAGTACCGCGTCGATCACGTGCACGACGCCGTTGTGTGCGAACAGATCGGCAGGGCCGACCGTCGCCACACCGTTCACGACGACCGCGCCACCGTCGAGCGTGAGCTCGAGGGAGGCCCCGTTCACCGTGTCGACGGTGGTGCTGCCCATGCCCGCATCGATCGCGGCCACGAGGTCGGAAGCGGCCAGTTCGCCGGCCACCACGTGGCAGGTGAGGATGCTCGCGAGCTCGGGGCTGGCCAGCAGCTCCTCGGCCGTGAAGCCGAGATCGGCGAGCGCGCCTTCGAAGGCGGCGTCGGTGGGGGCGAAGACCGTGAACGGTCCGCCGCCGAAGCGACGAGACCCCGGACGTTGCGGCCACGGCGACCCGTCGCCCGCGGCGTTCCATGAGCGTATGTGGTGGAAGCTGTAAAGACTTTGTCCAGGGTTACGGTTCGCGGCCGTGCCGAGTCGTGCTCGGTCGCGCCAACCCGCGACCGAAGATCCCGCGCCGATCAGGCCTCGTCGTCGGCCTGCCCCTGAATCGGGTCGTGCGTGGCGGGCGACCAGCGAAGCACGGGTCGACGCGCAGCACGGACCTCGTCCAGGCGCCGGACCGGCGTGGTCCGCGGCGCTTCGCGCAGCGTCCGCGGATCGGCCTCCGCCGCAGCGAGGATGCGGCCCAAC
>JBBDSD010000021.1:0-2166 GCA_040905065.1 Trueperaceae bacterium
CAGGTGCGGCGCATCGACGCTGCGATCGATACGCCGCACGGCCCCTTGCGTGTGCGCTACCCGGCGAGCGGCGCCGAATCCGCGGAAGAGCATGGCGGGAAGGCGGGACGAGCGTGAAGGGTGGGGAGAGGGACGACGCTGCTGTGAAGGCGGCCGCGCGAGCCGTGCGCTGCGCCCGAGCCGTCGACGCCGTCCATCGCGTGCAGCGTGGTTCGGTCGCGCGCGGAACCGACGCCATGACGGTGGACGAGATCGACGCGGAGGTGGCCGACGTGCGAGGGTGGCGGCGCCGAGGATCGCCCTGAGCGCCATCGTCCTGAGCGCCAACGTCCTGAACGCCAACGCCCTGAACGATCAGGACGCCGTCGCTCTGGTCGGTCCGTACGCTGCCGCATTCCGGTGCCGCACCTCCAATTTTCCCTTCCAGCGGAAGGTCGGTCGGTGCGATCGTTCCGGCCGGTCCCTTGGTTCAAGACCCCACACCGCGACCCCGGCTGCAGCCCCCAGCCCCCGTCCGTGCGAACGTTCCCTCATGAGCCTCCTCCAACGCCTGATCGGACTCGCCCGCCGGCCGATGGCCGAACGGCACGCACGCGGCAAGGACCTCCCTACGCTCGCCGACGAGCTCGAGGCGTCCGGACGCGACCTGGACGCCCGCATCGCCGGCAAGCCGGACACGCCCGGCAACCGCGAGGCGATCGCGCACTGGGTGGGGATCGAACGCTGGGGCCAGCGGCGCTTGCGCGTGGCGCTGGGCGAACCGTTCGTGCAGGACGAGCATCACCCCTACCGGCCCGTGGTCGAAGAGGGGGTCGAGGAGGGGGTCGAGGCGCTACGCATCGCGTTGGCCGACACGCGGGCCGATACGGTCGCCCTGGCCCGGCGCCTGCACGAGGCCGGCGTGGACCCGACCACGACCGTGCGGCACAACGACCTGGGCGAGCTGAGCGTGGCGGGCTGGCTGGGGTACCTGCTTCAGCACCCAGTGCAGGAGGCGCGGGGGAGGCTTCGAGGCTGAAGCGGAGCGGCATCGCCGCTGCTTCGCGGCCGATCCGAGGCCGCGCTCCGTCGGGTCGAGAGGCTACCCCGTCCCAGCAAGGGCCGCGCCAGGTCCGCTACGCCGTCCGTTCCCCAGCCCGCACCACGAACGGTAGGCGATTCTCGAGCGGCGGCAGGGGACAGGTCGCGAACGGCGTGTGGGCGCACGGCGGGTGATGCAGGCGCTGCAGGTCCAAGACCGTCGCGCCGTTCGCGGCGGCCGAGTCCGGCGCGGCCACGTCCAGAAAGCGGCCGGCGCCGTAGCTCTCCGGTCCACTCCCCGCGTCGCGCAGGTTCACGAACAGGCTCTCGCCCTTCCAGGTCGCCAGCAACGCGTGCTCAGTGCCTTGCAGGCGGAACCGGAGGCGTCCGGCGGCGGGCGTCTGCATGACGTCGCCGAGTTGATTCACGACCGGCACGGTCTCGCCGTCGGTGGCGGGCTCGAACCGGGCCGGCACCACCCAGCCCGGCTCCAGCGGGTACCAGGCCACCTCGCGCTGCGGGTCGCGGGCCGAGGCCCGCGCGGGGTCGAACGTGCGCACCCCGCGCCGCTCGCCCCGCAGCAGCACCGTGAAGCGCGGCGCGTCCGGTTTCGGGCCGAGCGCGAAGGCGCGACCGTCCTGCTCGATCGTGACCGGCTCGGAGAGGGGAGCGCCGTCCGACCACAGCGACGATGTCCCGGCCGGCACGACCGTCACGCGGGAACCGTCCCGATGGAACGTCGCGGCGTGCGCTGGACACGGGACCGGCAGCGGCAGGCCCGCGTCGGGTGCCGAGCCGGCCACGGTTTCTCCGTTCTCGAGCCAGTGCAGACCGCAGATCGCCCACCAGCCGTCGGGGGCGGTCAGGCGGGCCACGTAGGCGTCGCGCCAGGCCTGGAGCGCCGCGTGGGCGGTGGGGTCGGTGGCGGGGTCGGGCGGGCCGTCGGGCGTGGCGCCGCTCGGCGTCGACGTGGGGTCCTTTGTGGACAGGTTGGGGCGGGCGTCGGGCACGGTGGAGCTCCTGGATGGCGCGAGGGCTTGGACGGCGTGGACTTGAACGGTGGGAACGTCGGTCGCGGACTCTGTTCGCCAAGCATGCCAACGCGAGCGGCGTGTCGATACGGGCGAGACGACGAGCGGCGTGCCT
>JBBDSD010000022.1:0-2157 GCA_040905065.1 Trueperaceae bacterium
GGTCGCCGCGACCGGCGGCCTGCCTGCGCTGCTGCGCGCGACGGTGATGGCGGCGCTCGAGGACGGCACCCTCACGCGCTCCCCGGAGGGCGTGGGCGGCGACGCCGAGAGCCTGGCGCGCTGCGCTCGCCGGGTGGCGGATGGACCGGCGCGGCCCCGCGTGCGGCTGCCGACCTGGGGACGGCCGTTGGTCGGGCGGACCGACTGGCTGCAGCGCACGCTGCCGACGCTCGTCCGCGCGCGTCTGGTGGTGCTGACCGGACCGGGCGGGGTGGGCAAGTCCCGCCTGGCGGCGCAGGTGGCGCGCGAAACGGCGGCCGACGCGCCGGACGGCAGCGACTGGATCGATCTGCGCGGTCGGACCGATCCGGCCGACCTGATCCGCACCCTGGCGGAAGCGACCGAGTTGGAGCCGACGGACGACCCGGCCGAACTGGCGACGCGCTTGGGCGAGCGCCGCGTCCGCTGGGTGCTGGACGAGATCGACGGCGTCGCCGACGGAGCGGGGGTACTGACCGAGCTGCTGCGGGCGGCGCCCGACCTGCGCATCGTCGCCACCGCGCGCAGGCCGTTGCACCTGCCGCAGGAGGTCGTGCTGGAGGTCCCGGACCTGAGCGACGACGCGGCGGCCGTGCTGTACCGGACGGCAGCGACGGGAGCCCGCGCCAGCGACGCCGCGCTCGCCACCCTGCTGAACGCGACCGGCACGCGCCCGCTGTCGGTCGAGCTGGCCGCCGCCTGGAGCGGAGCGTTATCCCCCGGCGAGCTCGCCGACGATCTGCGTCGCCGGCCCGGCCTGCTGGCGCACGCGCCCGGCCTGCACGACCGGGCCGCGCGCACGATCGACCTCACCCGCGCCCTGATGGACGAGCGCGAGCAGGAGGCGTTGGGCACGTTGGCGCTGATCCCCGGCGGCTTCGAACCGTCGCAGGCGCGCGCGGCGTCGGGGGCCTCGACCTTCCTGCTGCTGGCGCTCACGGAGCGTGCCCTGCTGCAGCGCGAGGGGCGCCGCTTGGCGGTGCACGCTGCGATCGCCGAGCGGTTCGCGAGCGACCTGCGCGATCCCGACGCCGCGCGGCGCGCGGTCGCGCGGACGTACATGGCCGTGGCGAGCGACATCGACGCGATGCCGCACGGCCGGAAGAGCGAGGAGGGTTACCGCCGGGTGGACGCCGAACACCCCAACCTCCGCTTCGCCTGGGACGCCGCGCTCGCCGACGTGGACACGGACGCGCTGTGGCCGCTGGCGCGCCTGCTGCGCGGCTGGGCCGACGTGCGGGGCCGCGTCCGCGAGGCGCTGGAGCAGTTCTCGCGCGCCGACCGGGCGTTGCACGAATCGACCAACCTGGGCTTGCGCGGCTGGGTGCGCGAGTGCGTGGCGTTGTTCCTCGCCAAGCAGGGGCGCTACGACGAGGCGGAGACGGCGGTGCACGAAGCGATCGCGCTGCTTCGCGCCGAGGCGGGGCCGGACGACGTCGCCACCGACGGCCTGGCGATGGCGTGGAACACGGCCGGCGTCGTCGCCGGCAACGACGGGCGCCTGGGTCCGGCGCGCGACCGATTCGAGACGGCGGTTCGCCTGCGCGACGATCTGGGCGACGCGGTCGGCGCTGCCCAGGCGCGCGGGAACGTAGCGATGGTGCTGGCCATGCTGGACCGGCCGGCCGACGCGGTCCGTGCCCTGGAGACGGCGGTCGAGCGGTACCGCTCGGTCCAGCACGGCAGCGGACTGTCGCTGACGCTGGCGCGCCTGGCCGCGCTACGGCTGGAGCACGGCCTGGCCGCCGTGGAGGCAGTCGTGGCCACCGCCCAGGAGGGGCTGGCGCAGGCGGAACGGATCGGCTACGCCGTGGGGGCCCGCTCCTGCGCCACCACGCTGGGCGACGCGCTGCGGGCGGCGGGCGACGTGGACGGGGCGCGCACGGCGTTCGAGACGGCCCTGTCGTGGGCGCTCGCCGACGAGGCGCACCGAGCACAACGGCAGCGCTTCGTGGACGAGATCCTGGCGACGCTCCCCGTGCTCGGCTACGACCTGCGGGTCGCACGAAGCCACGCCGAGCTGCTGACCGCGACACGGCGGTCGGGAAGGCCGCGGGGCGACGCCGCCGCCAGGAGCGGCTCCAGCGGGCTGAAGCCACCTTCGACCCGCTACCGTTC
>JBBDSD010000023.1:0-1412 GCA_040905065.1 Trueperaceae bacterium
ATCTACCGCTCCGCCTGGCGACCGGCGTTCGCCCGGTCGCTGCAGCGGCTGGTGCCGGAACTCGGTCCGAACGACGTGCGGGCCGGACCGACCGGCGTGCGGGCGCAGGCGGTCCGGCCCGACGGTCGCCTGGTCGACGACTTCGCCTTCGCCCGCAGCGAGCGGGCGCTGCACGTGCTGAACGCGCCGTCGCCCGCCGCGACCGCGTCGCTGGCGATCGGCCTGCGGGTGGCGGAACGCACGCCGGTCCACGCCGCGACCTGACCGCGCGACCGCACGTCCGGAGCGACGCCTGCAGGATCGCCCGCACGATCGCCCGCAGGATCGCGCCCACTGCCGCCAGGCGTGCCATGCTCTGCCCATCGTGCGCTCACCCGACCGTTCCCCCGACGCCACGACCGCCGGCCACCTGATCCGCACCGTCCTCGCTTGGACCGCGCGCTGCACCGTCCTGGCCCTGAGCCTCGCCTCGGGCCTGGCGATCGGCACGCCGTGGGGACCGCTGGTCGACGGCGCCGTCGGCCTACTGCTCGGCGTGGCGCTGCTGGGCCTGGGGCACGGCATCTACGAGTTGCTGGCGTGGTCCACCCGCGGCCTGGCGCGCGGCGTGGGCAGCGGCACCGTCGCCGCCCTGGCGGCCGCGACCGCGTTGCTAATCGGCTTCCTGGGACTTCCGGTCGCCGCCGCCGCCACGCTGGTCCTGGTCGGCGCGCTGGCGTTCGGCGGCGTGGTCGCGATGGCGGTCGCGATCGCCGGGTCGGACGGTCCGCTGCCGCTCCGGGTCGCCGTGGCGGCCGCCGGATTGGCCCTCTCGGTCGGCACCGTCGGCTGGTGGTTCTGGCCGGGCGGATCGTTCCCGACCGGCACCCAACCGCCGGTCGAAGCGGTGCTGCCGATCACCGTTCCCGGCGAGCCGGACCCGACGGCGCGACGCCTGTCGGAAGCGGGTCCGCACCCGGTCGGCCTATTCGCGTACGGCAGCGGTACGCCGCGCTTCGCCTCGGCGTTCGGGCGCGACGCGTCCGTCTCCGTTCCGCCCCTGGACCTGAGCGACCTGGTGACGCTGCACCCCGTGGTGCGCGCCCTGCGTGGCGCGACGCTGGGGCACGGGCTCGACGCGGTGCCCCGCAACGCCCACGTCTGGTTCCCGGCCGGGGGCGTGGCGTCCGCGCCGCTTGTGCTGATCGCGCACGGCAACGCCAGCCTGTTCGTGGCGTCGGCGGACGGGTACGGCACGTTGGGTCGCCATCTGGCGTCGCACGGGTACGTGGTGGCCTCGATCGACGCCTCTGCCTTCGGCGAGCTGCCGGTCGTGGGTGGCTTGCGCGGCGAGAACGATGCGCGGGCGCTGCTGATGCTGGGGCACCTGGACGCCTGGAGCAGCGCCACGCTTAGGCCGGGCGCGCCCGGCA
>JBBDSD010000023.1:1422-2154 GCA_040905065.1 Trueperaceae bacterium
CCACGCCGCCGGACCTCCCCGACGTCGACATGGAACGCGTCGCCTTGGCCGGGCACTCGCGCGGCGGCGAGGCGGCGGCGATCGCGGCGGCGCTGGACCGGATCGGGGTGCTGCCGGACCAGGCCGACGCGCCGCTGACGGAACGCGTCGGTGGACCCCACCGGCCGCGCGCGGTGGTGGCGATCGCGCCCAGCGATCAGCAGCACCTCCCCGGCGACCGGCCCACCCGCCTGGACGGCGTCGACTACCTGGTGATCCACGCCGGGCACGACGCCGACGTGACCGGCGCCTACGGCGATCGGCAGTACGAGCGCACCACCGTGGGACCGGGCGGCGTGCGGGCCTCAATGTTCGTGCACCGCGCCACCCACGCCGCGTTCAACGAGCGCTGGGGACCGTTCGATCTGCCTCCCCCGCTGGGTCGGCTGCTGGACCGACGTCGGACGCTGTCCGGCGAGGACCAGCGCGCCCTGACCGCCACGCTGGTGACCAGCTTCCTGGAACGGTCGCTGCGCGGCGACGAAGGGGCGGAGCGCATCTTTCGCGACCCGACCGTGCTGGCCGCCCACGCTCCACCCGGCGCCTACCTGACGCGCTGGGACGACGACCGTGGCACGGTCCTGGCCGACTACTCGGAGGACGTGGACCCCGCCACCGGCACGCTGGTCGGCCTGCGCATCGAGGCGGACGGCCTGGCTGTCTGGCGCGAGGGCGATCCCGGCCTGCGGGGCG
>JBBDSD010000024.1:0-2144 GCA_040905065.1 Trueperaceae bacterium
TGCTGGACCGGATCGCATCGGCGCGCGACGGCCGCGACGCCAGCCGCGAGGCGCTGCAAGCCGCGCGCGACCGCGAAGCGATCGAGCGTCGCCGCCTGGACGCCGGCCTGATCGCCGAGGTCCAGTTCGACCAGACCCGCCTCGGCACCATGCAAGCGGAGCTCGCCCTGCTGCAAGCGCGGCACGACCTGCTGGCCGCGCTGCTGAGCCTGCAGGCCGACACCGGCATCGCCATCGAAGGTCTCGATGCGTTCTGAGTCACGGCCGATCCCTCGGGCCGCGGCCGGGTCCGGCGACCGCCGCGGCCCGGTGCTCCGCGCCTGCACGGCGTTGGCGGTGACCGTGCTGCTGGTCGCGTGCGGCGCGAACGAAGCGGGCGGAGCGAACGGCGCCTCCGACCGACCGGCCGCGAACGCCACGAACGGCGCCGCGGAAGCGCCGGCCGTGCCCGAGGGCCGCGCCGTGCGCGTGATCCGCCCCGAGACCGGCGTGCTGGAGGCCGGCCGGACCACCACCGCCACCGTGCGCGCCGAGCAGGACGCGACCGTGGCGTCCGCCGCGAACGGCCGCGTGGTCGACGTCGCCGCCCGCGCCGGCACCCACGTCGAGGAGGGCGCACTGGTGCTGCGTCTGGACGACGCCGCCGCCCGCTTGAACCTGCAGAACGCCGACATCATGGTGCGGCAGGCCCGCATCGACCTGGACCGCGCCCGCAGCTCCAGCGACGAAGGGGTCGGCCAGGCCGAAGCGGCGCTGCGCGCCGCCGAGGCGAACGTGCGGAACCTGCGGAATCAGGTCGAGGAGGTACGCGAGCTGGTGGCGATCGGGGGCGCCGCCCGCACCGACCTGGCGTCGCTGGAGGCGCAGCTGGTGCAGGCGGAGTCGCAGCGCGTCCAGGCGCAGGACGCCGTGGCCCGCGCAGGCCGTAGCGACGGCGAGGACCTGGCGCTGCTGCAGCTGGTCCTCGAACAGGCGCAGGTGCAACGCCGCCAAGCGCAGCAGGCGGTGGACGACGCCCGCGTCACCGCACCGTTCGCCGGACGCGTCGCGGAGCTGTACCTCGAAGCGGGCGAGTTCGCGGGCGCCGGACAACCCGCCTTCCGGCTGCTCAGCGACGACCGCCTAGAGGCGGACGTGGACGTGCCCCCCGCCGACGCCGACCACCTGCTGACCGGCGGCGCGTTCGACCTGCGCTACGGCGCGCGCTCCGTGTGCGCCGAGGTGACCGGGTCCGCCCGTCGCGCCGAGCAGCCGCGCCTGGTGCGCGTCACGCTGCGCATCGACCCGGGCGACGAGGGCCCCATCCCGGTCGGGGCGCTGCTGGACCTGAGCTACCGCGTCCGCCTGGCCGAGGGGTACCTGGTTCCCTCCGGCGCCATCTCCGCCGAGGCGGGCACCACCTGGGTGCACACCGTCGCCTCTGGCGTCGCCGTGCGCGAACCGGTCGAGGTGCTGGCCGAGTCGGGCGCCACCGCCGCCGTCGCGTCGCTTCCGGACGACGCCGTGGTCATCCATCCGCGTCCGCTGGACGTGCGGGAAGGGACGCGGGTGCGCGCGCAGGAATGACGTCGCTGATCCGCTTCTTCATTCGGCGCTACGTGTTCGCCATCGCGCTGTTCGTGGCGTTGCTGTTCTTCGGCCTCAGCGCCGGCGTGCGCCTGGGCATCGATCTGCTGCCGGAGTTCGACATTCCGATCGTGGCGGTCAACACCAGCTACCCCGGCGCC
This sequence comes from Trueperaceae bacterium, assembly GCA_040905065.1. Classification (GTDB taxonomy): domain Bacteria; phylum Deinococcota; class Deinococci; order Deinococcales; family Trueperaceae; genus SLSQ01. The sequence goes on from JBBDSD010000024.1 coordinate 1,728, forward strand.
GGCTCGCGCGAGACGGCCGAACAGCTGAGCGAACCGATCGAAGCGGCGATCGCCAGCGTTCCGGGCGTCACCGACATCAGCAGCTTCAGCGGCGAAGGGTTCAGCTTCGTGATCGCGCAGTTCATCGAATCGGTCGACGTCGATCAGGCGGCGATCGACGTGAAGCAACGCGTCGACGGCATCGCGCCCAGCCTGCCCGACGACGCCGCAGCGCCGGTGGTGCAGAAGTTCGATCCGAACGACGAACCGATCCTCTCGATCGCCGTGTCCGGCAAGGGACGCACCCTGCGCGAGTTGCAGGTGATCGCGGAGGACGCCATCGAGGCGGAGCTGCTCGGCGTCGGCGGCGTCGCCGACGTCGCGGTCGCCGGCGGCATCGCGCGCGAGGTGCAGATCCTGCTCGATCCCTCCTCGATC
>JBBDSD010000025.1:0-2141 GCA_040905065.1 Trueperaceae bacterium
CGCGGCCGCCCGCGCGGCGGCGTCCGAAGAACGCCCAGCGCAGCACCAGGTCGCGCACCACCAGCAGAGCGCCGACGGTGGCGGCCAACAGGGACAGGAAGCGCACGTCATAGTTGCGGACGTGCGCCAGTTCGTGCGCGATCACGCCCTCCAGCTCCTGGCGGTCCAGCAGCTCGATCAGGCCGGTGGTGAACGCGACGGCCGCGCGCGACGGGTCGCGACCGGTGGCGAACGCGTTGGGGGAGGGATCGTCGATCACGAACACGCGCGGGGCCGGCACGCCTGCGCCCAGAGCTACGGCTTCGGAGACGTTCACCAGGTAGCGGTGCTCGTCCCGCGACGCCTTGCGCGCGCCGGCCGCCGCCAGCGCGATGCGGTCGCTGAACGACCAGGCGATCCACGACTGCACGCCCGCGATCAGCAGCGCCACGCCCACGAAGAAGCCGGCGCCGGCCGGATCGAAGGCGATCGCCAGCAGCCAGCCGATCAGGGCCAGCAGCCCGGCCATCAGCACGAACAACGCCCACGACGCCCGGCGGTTGGCGGTCTGGGTGGCGTACAGGTCGATCCGCCGACCGGTGGTGCGATCGGTCACCACGTCGGGCACGCGCTGCTGCTGCGGTCGGCTCACCCGCGCCTACGAACCGAACGCCACCTGCGGGGTCTCGCGGTCGGAGTCGGGGATCTCCAGGAAGACGTGCTCCTTCTTCCCCATCGGGCCGGCCAGAAACACGCCGGGCACCGTCTCGATCGCGTTGTTGAACTGCAGGACCGCATCGTTGTAGAACTGGCGCGCGTAGGCGATCTTGTTCTCGACGTTCGCCAACTCCTCCTGCAGCATCATGAAGTTCTCGTTCGCCTTCAGGTCCGGGTACGCCTCGCTGATCGCGAACAGCTTGCCCAGCGCCTGGCTCATCATGTTGGCCGCTTCCGCGCCGTCGTCCGGCCCCTTCGCGTTCATCATCGCTTGGCGCGAGCGGGCGACCTCCTCGAACACGCCCTTCTCGTGCGACGCGTAGCCTTTGACGGTCTCGACCAGGTTGGGCACCAGGTCGGCGCGACGCTTGAGCTGCACGTCGATCTGGCTCCAAGCGTTCTGAAACCGGTTCTCGAGCGTGACGATCTTGTTGTAGATGGTAACGACGGCGACGACCAACGCCGCCACCACCGCCAAGAAAATCCAGAATCCCATGGGTCACGACCTCCTGCGGGACAGTCTAGACCACGGGGTCATGCCCGTTGGCGCGCCGGTTCCACCGCTCCCGAATCACGCCGCCACCCAACAGCCGGTCGCCGTCGTACAACACCAGCGACTGCCCCACCGTCACGGCGAACTGCGGGCGGTCGAAGCGCACCTCGAGCGAGCCGTCCGCCGAGCGCTGCACCGTGGCCGGCTCCGGCGCCTGGCGGTAGCGCACCTGCGCCGTGACGCGTTCGGGCAGCTCGTCCTGCGAGCACAGCAGGTTCACCCGCTCCGCCCGCAGCGCGTCCCAGTGGCAGTCCGCGCGCGGACCGACCAGCACCGTGTTCGTGTCCGGTTCCAGGTCCAGCACGAAGCGGGGGCGGTGCGACTTGTACAGGCCCAACCCCTTCTTCTGCCCGACCGTGTAGAACTGCACGCCCTGATGCCGCCCCACCACGGCACGGTCGTCGCTCGCGTCGACCACCGGCCCGGGGCGGGCTTCGCTGTGGCGCTGCAGGTGGGCGCCCACGGTGTCCGCCACGAAGCAGAGTCCGGAAGAGCTCTTCTTGTACGCGGTCGCGAAACCGTGCTCGGCCGCCATGGTGCGCACCTCGGCCTTGGTGCGTTCGCCCAGCGGGAACAGCAGGTACGGCAGGATCTCGCGCGGCAGCGCCCATAACAACACGGCGGTTAGTGCCATGTTTCGGACCGGCGCCGTCGCTGTCGCTGGTTCGGAGAGGTGCCTGCTCGGCTGGCTACGGCTGCTAGCGACCGGATGGCCGGGCTGCCTGCCTGGTTCGGCGGGCTCGCCGGATTGCCGTCGGTGTCCTCGTTGGGCTCCCGGCCCCCTCGGGCTCACTGTGCGAGTCGGGGCGGGAGTGCGCGGCGGATGCCGCCGCGTGGGTCTTCGACGTCGCCGGTGGTGCGGGGGACGATGTGGAGGTGGACGTGGGGGGTG
>JBBDSD010000026.1:0-2127 GCA_040905065.1 Trueperaceae bacterium
GCCCCCCCGGGCCTCGGTCTCCCCTTCGATCGGCAGCACGTCGGCGGGATCGGTCGGGCCGGCGTAGAGCCGCTGCAACCGCAGCATCTCGCGCAGGCGCGGGACCGGGTCGGGATCGTCGTCGACGCGAAGGTCCACGTGCCGGTCGCCGTAGCCGCCGTAGCCGCCGTCCCGGCGCACCACCAGCAGCGCCGCGCCCTGCCGGCCGCGGGCGTCGCCACCCGCCCGGTCGCCCGCCGCGACCGCCTCGACCAGGCGTTCGGCAAGCGATGCGTCGCCGTCCAGGAAGGCGCGCTCCATCGCCTCGATCACCTGGGGGCCAGCCAGCAGGTTGCCCTGCACGGCGTACCCCTCGCCGTTGCGTCCGCCGGCCCAGGCGTGGCAGCCGTCGCCGGTGAAGGTGACCGACCGGCCGGCGGCGTCCACGATGCCGTACTGCCGCAGGGCGTGGTCGGGATCGGTCCGCTCGAACGCCTGCCGGATCAGGTCGGGCGCGACGCCCTGCCGCAGGGCGGCCAAGGCACGCGGTCCGAACGACACGTTGGCGTACGACTGGGTGGCTACGGCGCCCACCCCGGCCGCGGCGTGCGGCACCACCGCCCCCACAGCGAGGAACTTGCTGGCGGTGGCGACGCCCAGATCGCCGCTTTCCGGATCGACCGCCACGATCGAGAAGGTCGAGACGCTGCGCATGCCGCACGGTAGCACCCGACCCCGGTAGCACCCGACCCCGGCCTGCGGGCGGGCGTGGTCCAATGGGCGCCGTGCCGTTCCGGATCCGCGTCTCCCTGATCGTGCTGGGGCTTCTGGCCACATCGGTGCTGCTGCTGCCGTTGCTCTGGCCGGTCCCGCCGCTTTCGGACACGGAGCCGGTACGCGAACTCGCCACGAATGATGCCACCTGGATCGAGACGGGACCGCTCGCGCTGCACGCCCACCTGGCCGGACCGACCGCCTCGGAAGTCGACGAGACCGACGCCGGGAACGACGTCCCGGCGCCCATCGCGTTCGTGCACGGCTTCGGATCGTCGCTGGCCAGCTTCCACCGCGTTCAGGAGCCGTGGTCGCAGGCGCGCATCACCATCGCCTACGATCGGCCCGGCTTCGGCCTCACGGAACGCCCGCTGAATGTTCGCGACCCCAGTCCGTACGGACCCGACGCCCAGGTCGATCAGCTGCTGGCGGTGCTGGACCGGCTCGGGTCCGAGCCCGCCGTGATCGTAGGCCACTCGGCCGGCGCGTCGATCGCGCTGCAGGCGGCCCTGGTGCACCCGGACCGCATACGCGCCCTGGTGCTGGTCGCTCCGGCACTCGACGGGAGCGGAGGCGCGCCCCGCTCGGCCCGCTGGCTGCTGCGCACGCCGCAGGCGCAGCGCATCGGACCGCTGCTGATGCGACAGGTGGGCGGCCGATCGGGCGAGGGGCTCCTGCGCGGCGGCTACGCCGATCCCTCCCGAATCGGGCCGGAGGTGCTGGAGGCCCACCGCACCGCGTCGCGGGCGCACGACTGGGACCGGGCGCTGTGGGAGGTGGTGCTGGCCGCGCGCCCGCCGGACCTGGACGGCCGGCTTCGCGACCTGGACCTTCCGGTGCTGGTCGTCATCGGCGAGCAGGACGCGATCGTGCCGCCGGACCAGAGCGAGCGCGCGGCGGAGGCGATCCCGGGGGCCACCGTCGTGCGGCTGGACGGCTGCGGGCACGTGGTGCAGGAGGAGTGTCCGGAGCGCCTGGTCGACGCGGCGAACGCGTGGCTCGACGCGCCCGACGGGCGCTGAGGTCGCGCGCGAGCGCCGCACGGACCGCGTACGGCCGGGTGGTACGCTTCGCGCATGCATCACGACTACGATCTGCTGCGAACGCTGTCCGAAACGCCGGGCGTGCCCGGGCGCGAGACGCTGGTGCGGGAACGCATTCGCGACGCCCTGGACGGCGTAGCGCCGGACGGACGTCCGCTGGAGTTGCGGACCGACGCGATGGGCAACCTGATCATCGAGGTGCCGGGTCCCGAGGGGGCGCCGACGGTGATGGTCTCGGCCCACATGGACGAGATCGGCTTCGTGGTGCGCCACGTGGACGACAAGGGCTTCCTGCGCGTCCAGAACCTGGGAGGGTTCGACGTCCGCAACC
>JBBDSD010000027.1:0-2126 GCA_040905065.1 Trueperaceae bacterium
AGTCGGACAGCGCGTAGGCGCTGGCCACGGCGTCCTGCTGCCCACGCAGGCGCTTGATGCGAGCCGACGCCTCGCTCCGCTCCCAGAGGCCGATCAGCCAGAGCGCGTCGAAGCCGAACGAACGCAGTTCGGCCAGCGCCTCGTCCGGCACCTGATCCAGGCGGGACATCTCACGACCGAAGCGGCGCTCCAGTTGATCCAGCCACACGTAGGCGTTCTTGGCGATCATCACGACGCTGCCCATCCAGTCGGCGTCGAGGCTGAACGCTTCCGGCTCGTCCCGGACCGAGCGGAACGAGGCGGGATCGAGGATCGGAGCGGGACCGGGCGGTCCGGGCGGTCCCCCGGCCCGGAGTTCCGCTAGCAGGTCCAGGCCCCCACCGAACAGGTCGGCCAGCTCGGCGAAACGATCGCCGAGCACCACGCTCAGGCGGTCGCGCACGTACCGAAGTTGCCCTTCCAGCGAACTCGGGTGGGCAAGCGCGGGCGCCCGCAGCAGCGTCCACAGGTCGGCCTCGCCCTCCGGCAGACCGGGAAGCCCGGGAAGTTCGCGCAACTGTTGTTCGAGGACCGGCAGGGCCGCCGCGTCGTCCGGTCCCAGCACCGTTTCGTCGCTCAACTCGTGCAACGATCGCAGGGCCGGGTTCGCGGCCGCCATGCGCACCGCGATCCGTTCCTCCAGCACCACGTGCGTCGCGGGCAGCTCCCCGACCGTGCCGGCAAGGAACGCGTCGGGATCCTCGCGCCCCTCCGCCACCGATCGACTGGGGAAGGTGCGCACGAACGCGCGGCGTGCCTCCGCCCAGCGATCGGCCCCCAGGTCGCGCGTCAGGCGGGCGTCCACGCGGGTGGCCCAGACCGGATCGCGCCGGCGGCGATAGTGATCCAGCAACAGGTGCACGGCAAGGTCCAGAAAACTCGCAGCGACGATTTGCGCTCCGCTGACGGCCAACGTGGGTCGGTTGCGAGCGTCGCGCGCATCGTTCATGCGCTGCGCAAGCCGCTCGGCCTGCTGCGCATCGGGAATCATCACGCGCCCGCGCACGTCGATCGATCCCTCGTCGACGGCGTAGCGGCGACGCGTCGAACTCGAGGCGTGCAAGCCGCGACGAAGCCGGACGTCGTCCGGAATCGGTGGGGTGCTCATGCGAACTCCTGGGGCATCCGGGTCGGTCGGAGCCGTGGGAAGGTACGGTACCAGGACGTCGCGACCGTACCACGCAGGTCGGCGTCCTCCACGCCGCGCATCAGGAGCGTCCCATGCCTCACGGAACCGATCGATCGATCCCGACACGACGTGGCCGCGTGCGCTCGTCCCGCACCGGACCGTACGCGATCGCGTGCTTCGTGTGGATCGCGATGCTGGCGGCGTGCAGCGGCGAAGCGCCGTTGCCGGGAGATCCGTTGCGGCTCGCCACCGGCTCGCTCGGCGATCCGGTGCTAGGCGAGGCGTACCGCGGCGAGATCGCGGCCGCCGGCGGTCTGCGCCCCTACACTTTCCAGTTGGACGCCGGCACGCTGCCCCCCGGGCTTCGGCTCCAAGGCGGGGTGCTGGTCGGCACGCCCACGGAACTCGGTCGCTACGAGTTCACCGTCGCCGTGTCGGACGCCAACCTGGCGCGCAACCTGCGGTCGTACGTCGTCACCGTGCGCGACGTGCCGGTCCCCACGCTGACCTTGGCGGTCCCCGAGACCGAGGTCCGGGACGAGGTGGTGCTGCGGGGCCGGATCGAGGACGCGCGGGCCCTGCGCGCGATCCGGCTGCGCCTGCAGTGGGAGGACGGCACGTCCGTACGGCTGGACGACGACGCCGTCCGTTCGCGGCGCAGCGACGTGGCCCTCTTCTGGGAGGCCCGCGAGAACGGCGTAGCGATCGATCTCGCGATCCTCGGCGAGGCCTGGACGGGCAGCGGCGAGCTGTTCTCGATCACGCTGACCGCCGACGAGGCCACCCGCCTGTCGGTCGCCAGCGAGGCGGAACTGCTCTACGCCGACCGTCACGCCTACCGCACCGCCCGCTTCGGCGCACCGCCGGCGGACGCGGCGGAGGGTGCGCAGGCGGACGAGGACGAACCGGACGCGTCGCCCGACGAGGACCCGGCCGACGGGTCGGACGAGACCCCGGC